>JBKJND010000304.1:0-3492 GCA_046596095.1 Ahniellaceae bacterium
CGCGCGCGAGATCAGCGCCCACGCACCCTATTTTCTGCCATCGCGCAAGTTGCGTGGATTGTTGCGGCAGGTTGCGGTCCAGGGTCGCGTGCGCATTCTCGTCGCAGCGCAAAGCGATGTGCCGCTCGCGCAGTTGGCGGTACACCGCTCCATGCGCCGGATGCGCCACAGCCGCGTGCAGTTCTACGAATATCGCCCGCAGGTGCTCCACAGCAAACTTCTAATAGTCGACGACGTCGTTTACATCGGGTCGGCGAATCTCGACATTCGCAGTCATCTGATCAATTTCGAACTGATGCTGCGAGTAGAGTCACCCGACGTGGTTGCACAAGCAAGGGAACTCTTCGAGGCCGACTTGCGACACTCGGTCACGAGCGTTCCGCCTCCGAACTCCCTGTGGCAACGCATTCGCGAGGAATCGGCGTATTGGCTGCTCGCCCGATTCGATCCCTACCTGGCTGCGCGCACCCTGCGCTCCGGCTGAACCGCAGGCCGGGCAGTCGACAAACTTCCCCGCCACGATTTCATTCGCGCGGCTTGATAACCACGGCTGGATCGCCGACGCCGTCGATCGCGGCGAGCTCCGAAGGTTCGAGCAGAGTCTCCCGTGCAATGCTGAGCACGCCAGCGGCGGCGTCGACTGCATGGGCCCAGGTGCAGCGGTTGGCGAACAGCAATCCTGCAACGTCCAGCGTGCCGCCACGATTGATGAAGCCCAGTGCTCGCGTTGTTGCGGGTCCCGTGTCGATGCGGCGCAGAACGCCAAGATAAGGCTCGGGCCGCGTGTGGGTCATGAACACGCGTGGTGTGCCCGGCGGGAACAACATCGCCACGCTCGCATCATCGGCCACGTAGAGCGCTTCGCGCTTGTCGCGCGGCGTACGCAGGCGTCCCGGCTCACCGATGTAGATGGTAACCGCCGACACTCCACGCTCGTTCATTCGCGTATGGGCCCTGCGCATGGCGTCGAGCTGGTAGGCGCCGGTTGCAACGAGCAGGACTTGTGCGTTCGCGGGATCGCCGTGCAGAAGCAATGCTCCGTCTTGCGCCAACTGGAGCGTTTGTTGCGGACTGAGTCGGTTGGCCAACGATCGCTTGGGAACAACCATCGCAACAATGCATCCGCGATGGCGGTAGACGGCTGACAACGCCGCCATCGCCGAGTTCGCATCCGGAGGGAATACGACGCGCGCAGTGTCGGCCATCTCGCCCATCAATGCTTCAGCGAGGGTCGGGTCTTGATGCGACTGTTCGTTCTTCGAGTTCTCCCATGTGTGGGAAGTCAGAACTACCGGCACCGAAAGCCATCCGGGCGGCCGTCCGGCTGCTGCCAAATGACGCGAGAAAACAATTTCCTGGCGCAGCGCTCCAAGCATCTTGGGGCCGAACGCCTCGTAGGTAACAACAAGGTTGATACCGGCTTTGTTGCCCAAGGCTGCGCAAACGACCGCCTCCTCATTGAGTGCGCTTATCACAGCGCCTGTGCGCGATTCCGCTGTGCCGGCCTCGGGCTCGTGAACCCGATGCTTGAGCAGGTCGAGCGTGTTGTCCAACCGGTTGCTGCGCAACTCGTCGGGGTTGCCCACGCGCGGGCGGAGAGCCGGGTTGGCCTGAACAATCGCGACGAATTGAGAATCCAGCGCAGCCATCGGTGAGCAGTCGATGTTGGTCGCCAGCCAATCGGGTTCGGGGAGTACTGGCGTCGCAACGCGACGAGTTGCCAAGGCGTGGTCGCGCTCGCGTGGGCGTTGCTGCTGAGCGTGATTTGAAAGCGCCTGAATCGCGTTGATCAAATCAGGTGTGGAAACAAACAGGGGGACGCACCCTTGGTTGAACAGCGCACGTGCTGATTCGTCGGTGGACGGGTTGCCGGGCAACGGCAGATTGTGAGCGGCGTTGGTGCCAGCGCCGGGGAAACCGAACCCTTTTACGGTTTCGGCAATGCCATAGCGCAAAGGGATGCGATGAGGGGTATGTGGGTGAGTGCGTGACTCGTCGGTGCAGGCACGCAGTCGTGCCTCGATGACGTGGATGCCCCAGGCGATGCTCGCCGGGTCGCGTCCATCCAGCCCGATGGGATCGAAGCCGTTGAGGCGCAGATGCTGATGCAGCCACTGCGTTCCGCCTTGCTGTTCGATCTCGCTGCGCTGCTCGATGCGTCGTCCATTGAGGATCATGATCGGCGCAACCAGGCCGGTGTCCTCGGGGCGCCACCAGCGCGGCGCCCAGTCGCTGCCGCGTTGCTCCTCGAACGCGCCGTCGCTCAGGAACGCCACCACGCGCTCGCCAGGCAGCGGCGCATGGACGTAATGCAGCTCCGTGAATCCGAGATAGCCTCCCTCCTGTGTGCCGCCTGCGGTATGTGCGTTGACATGCGAGCCGAGCGGTGAGGCCGGCGTGCCGTCAGGATTGATCTCATAGGAATAGAAGTCGTTGACGAAACGCGACAAACGCGCATCGTCCAGCCCATATCGTTCGGCGTGGACCTCGTTCATGTTGCCGACGATCACATTAAGGGCGTCGATGGCGGCAACGCAGTGTCCCTGACCCATCATCCATGCACGGGTCACACCGTCGAGCGCGTTGATGAGGAGGTATCCGGTGTACGCCGGCACCATGTTGAGCGAGCCGCCGGTGTGGCCTTCCGGTTGCCTCTTGAACTCTTCGGCTGCGAGCGGTGCGCCGTCGAGACGCACGCGGCGGGCATAGGTCATGTGCGCGACCAGCCACATTCCCGCGCTGGCAATCCGGTCGGCAGCGCGCAATTTCTCGTAGGCGGCTGGCGCGTCCGCAACGACGCCGGCCGCAATGAGTTCCTCCACCATGCTGCGAACCCGGATCTGGGTCAGCGGGTCGTGGGTGATCACTCCATAGCCCGCTGCCCACGCAGCGAACTCCCGATCTCCATCCCGATGCAGCTTGGCCAACGCAGCAATGCGCTCGCTCTCCGTGGAGGGCAACGAGGCGCCAAGGCCACTGGCGGAGTGCTGGATCATCTGCGCTTCTCGAAGTTGCAACGATCACGTCGCCGCATCGGGACCAAGCGCGACCCGATCGAGGTGCTCGGGCACGCGACAGTTCCTTCCAAGTTCGTGTTCAACGCGCCTGCGCAGAGCATCGGACGCGTCGGGCTCGCCGTGGGTGAGATAGGTGATTCCCGGTGCGCTCGGCACCGTCCGCATCCACTCGATCAACTCGTCGCTGTCGGCGTGAGCAGAAATGCCCTGTATGGCCACGACCTCCGCGCCGATCGCCACGTCCTGTCCGAATATGCGCACGCTCTTCGCACCGGCGGCGAGCGATGCCCCCCGAGTTCCACCCGCCTGGTAGCCCGCCAACAGGATGGCGTTGCGCGGATCGGGACCGAACGCAACGAGGTGATGCAGCACTCGCCCGCCCGTGAGCATGCCGCTCGCGGAAATGATGATCATCGGACCGTGACGTTGATTGAGCGCCTTTGACTCATCGGTGCTGCGCACCATGGTCGCTACC
>JBKJND010000333.1:0-3313 GCA_046596095.1 Ahniellaceae bacterium
CCGTGCCTCGGCGCAACGGTCTGGGCGACGTCGCCGCGCGCGACGATGCCGCAGCCACTCGCCGCGAGCGCAAACAGCAACGGAGCAGTGAATACTGGGGCGATCCGCATGGTCGTCACGAGAGCGTCGGGGCCAATGTTGCGAGGATATGCGCCATCGCTGCGCCGATGGCAGTGCCAAGCACGAGACCCAGCATCGCGAATAGAACCGCGACGGGCACCAGCGCCTTGTTGTAGGTCGCAGCGAGCAACGGCGCCGTCGCCGCGCCGCCGATTCCCGCCAGCGACGCAATGCCGCAAAGATGGAGATCGAACCGGAACAAGCGAGCGGCCCCAAGCAAAAGCAAGGCGTGCAGCGCCAGCACGCAGAATCCGACGAGTACGAACAGCGGCGCGGCCGACATGCCTTCAAAATTGCTTTGCGAACCGAGCACCGCGACGAGACACGCGAGCAGCGCGCTCGCGAGTGGCGCTGGCCCCGGCACACGCGCGAGCGGCGTGCGTGCGATCGCGAGCCCGGCGAGCGTCGCGAACAGGACTGTCCACGAAGTCGCCGTGAACATTGTGGCCACGGGCATAGTTGATCCGAGTTCCGCAGCGCCAAGGCCGACCAGCAGTGCGATGCCGAGCCAAAGCAATGCCTGACCGGCATGCGGCGACTCAGCCCCGATCGAAACTTCGACTGCAACCTGGCTGCGTTCTTCCGCGCGCGTCCACCGATTGAAGGCAGGCGCCAGTCCGCTCGACGCGAACAACACCACGATCCACGTCGAATAGCAGAGCGCGTCGGCGAGCAGTACCGGTGGCAGCAGGTTTTCCGGCAGCGCCACGATTTCCTTGACGGCGACGAGGTTGGCGGAGCCGCCCGTCCACGTTGCGCTCAGCAGCGCCAGCATCTTCCAGCCATCGGCAGGCAGGGCATGACGGAACATGGCGTACACCAGCACGACCGCGAGCATGATCGAGGCTATCGCGCATGCGAACACTGCCAGCAATCGCGGACCAAGCGCGATGATGGCGCGCAGGTCGCAGGTCGCCATCAGCAGAAACAACAGCGCCGGCAGCAACTGACCCGTCAGTGCGCGCTGGGCGGAGTGGATTTCCTCGCTACCCTGCCAGAGCCCCGCGACCGCGAGCGCGGTCACCAGCAGATACGTCCACACGATCGGCGGCAGCACGTTGAACACGCGCCAGCCGTAGCGCTTTTCGAGCGATGGAAACAGGCCCGCGGCGATCAGGATCACCGCCAGATAGGGCCACACCGTGGTGATCATCGCGTTCCCACTGGTGGTGCGATCGGTCGTGCGTGCACAGGATTCAAGAACACCTCATCGGTCTCGCGATTCTCGCGTTTATTTGACACTTCGATGGTGCGTGGCTATCGTGCGCGGCCTTGCAGTACAAGCCTGCAAGCGCTTTGCCCAGGTGGCGGAATTGGTAGACGCACTAGCTTCAGGTGCTAGCGGCGAAAGTCGTGGAGGTTCGAGTCCTCTCCTGGGCACCAACACAACGAAAGCCGCAGCGTTCGCTGCGGCTTTTTTTGTGGCTGCGATCCTCAGCCGCCGCTCTTGCTTCTGTAGAGCCGGACTAAGTCCGGCGGCTGTTCGACGGTCGCGCCGCGCAAGAGCAGCGGCGCATAGCACCGCTCTACAACAGCAGTGCGGAGCCTGCATCGGTCAGCGCAGCGCATAGAACAGCAGCGCGATGGCCATCGCCAGCATCGTGAGCCACGTCAGCAAGGTGCCGTAGAAGCGGCCAAACGAGTATCCCGAAGCGCTCGAAAGTCCCATCGCGTGCAGCAGGCGCCCGACCAACAGCGTGCCGCCTGCGACGTACAACCACAAGGCGGGTACGCCCAGCAGTTCCAGCGCAAGCAATTCGAGCAGCGCGACAGGCACGTACTCGGTGGCGTTGGCGTGCGCGCGAATGCGTTGCTGTACGGGTTCGAGCGATCCATCGCCCAAACCGACTCTGTGCACGCGCCGCATTGCGACCACTCGATACGCGAGCGAGAGCAACAACAAGACATGCAGCGCGATGAAGATTGCGGTGATTTTCGGCATAAGCACGATGTTTTCCCCTGTCTGAAAACGCAGAAAAGTCAGATCAGCCCGCGACGCCAGGGCCCGGTGATCGCCACACTGAAACCCGGAGCGAACACGTTGGCGAATAGCCAGCGGCCGTCCGGCGAGAAGCACGTGCCGGCCCATTCGGTCCCGCGAAAATCGCCGGTGTGCCCGTGCACGGGTCGATCGAGCACAACCTGATTGCGCGCGAACGGAAACAAGCCGCGGTCCGCACCCAGTCCGTGCAAAAACTCTCCACCCGCGCGATTGCCGTCTTCGCAAAGCACCAGCCCACCACGCGGACTGAAGCAAAGATTGTCGGGATAGTTGAGCTGGTCGCGATCGCGTGCTTCGAACAACAACGTCAACTCCTCGCTGCGCGGTCGATAGGCCCACACTTGTCCGCACGCAGCGTCGCCGCCGTCGGTCGCGGTGAAATAAATCGTGCGATCGGTTGCGAAGCAGCCCTCGAGCCGCGTGAACGCCGCGCCGCCGGCGTCGAGACCTTGCCCCAGCACACCGCTGGCGTCGAGCCGGCCCGGTGTGTGCACGCGAGTGGGTTCGGCAATGTCGACCCAGCGCGATTTGAACGTCGCGCCGGCGCGCAAGCCGCGGCGCAAATCGGTGCGGCCCACCACGCCGAGCATTTGCAGCTTCCCACCCTGTGCAAGGTCTCCGGGCTGGCGCGGTCGCATGCGATAGAAGCCTGCGCGCGGACGCTGATCTTCGGTGAGATACACGTCGCCCGAGGCCGCGTACACCACCGCGGCTTCGTGTCTGAATTGTCCGCAGGCGGGCAATGGTCGCGGCGCACCGCCGGCAGGATCGACTTCAAACACAAACCCGTGCGGTTTGGTGAGGGGCTCCGACGTGTCGCCCACGTTGGAGGGCCACTCCTCGCAGCTAAGCCAGGTGCCCCACGGCGTCACACCTCCAGAGCAGTTCATCATCGTGCCAGCGAGCGACGGCACTGCGATTTCCGCATGTCCAGTGACGGTGTCGAACCCGATGGTGCTGGTGCCGCCGGTGGCGGCGCGATCGTACTGGATCGCCGGGGAGCCGAACGCGCCCGTGGCCTTCTTCAACTCGTGATTCCGAACCAGAACGACTCGATTGCCGCGCCTGCGCACGACGCCCATCCCGTCATGCGCTGCAGGCGTCGGCGCGCCATCGATCATCGGCTCGCCAGCCCAACCAAAGGTTCGATAGGAAAATCCCTCCGGCATGCTGTTGCTCGCGCTGCCGGAG
>JBKJND010000349.1:0-4614 GCA_046596095.1 Ahniellaceae bacterium
GGCGAGTTGGCTGCGGCGGTATTGATCGATGCGATCGGTCGGCTGCAGTCGGGAGCGCTGGGACACGCGGATTCGGCGGCGCAGGATTCGTTCGCGGAAGGTCTGCTCGATCACCCGCACTACGCGCGTCCCGAGAGGGTCGACGGAGTGGGTGTCCCGCCGGTGCTGATGTCTGGCGACCACGCTGCGATTGCCCGCTGGCGCAAACAACAGGCGCTGGGCCGCACGTGGCTCAGGCGGCCGGAATTGTTGGCGCGGCGAACGCTGGATGCGGAGGAGCGTAGTTTGCTGGAGGAGTTTCGTCGGGAGTTCATTGCCGCTCAGGATCGCTGAGTCGCGTGGTTCACCCGACTCGTTATCGCAACAAGAAATCAGATTTCCCGCTCGCGTCGATAGACCGAACCGTTATCGCAAATATTGGAATGAGTGCCATGAACAAGCTGCTGCAGCAATTCGAAGAAGCACAGATGACGCGCGAGCTGCCGAACTTCGGCCCCGGCGACACTGTCGTGGTCAACGTCAAGGTCAAGGAAGGCACTCGCGAGCGCGTGCAGGCTTATGAAGGCGTGGTGATTGCGGTGCGCAACCGCGGACTCAATTCCGCGTTTACCGTGCGCAAGATGTCGCACGGAACCGGCGTCGAGCGCGTATTCCAGACACACAGCCTTGCCATCGATTCGGTCAAGGTCAAGCGTCGCGGCAAGGTCGCGCGCGCGAAGCTTTATTACCTGCGCGAGTTGCAGGGCAAGGCGGCGCGCATCAAGGAAGATCTGCACGCTCGCGTCTAGTCTCGACGTGCGTGGCACCTGTCGAAGCTACGGCCGCCGCGAGGCGGCCGTTTGCGTTGACGGAACTTGAAGCCTGATGAAATCGGCATCCGTGGGTGAGGATTTGGCCCTGACCGATGTGCGTCTGGATATCTACCTCTGGGCCGCACGCATGTTCAAGACGCGCGCGCTGGCGAAGCTCGCGATTGAGGCATCGCGCGTGCGTGTCGCCGGATCGGTCGCCAAACCTTCGCGTCCCGTGCGCACGGGCGACTCGCTCGAAGTCGAGCGGGGGGAGCAACGATTCGAGCTCGATGTGCTCGCGCTCAGCAGTCGGCGCGGCTCCGCGCCGGAAGCGCAGGCACTTTATCGAGAGCGGCCCGAGTCCATCGAACGGCGCGCTGCGGAAGCCGCCCGCCGTCGCGCGGAACGCGGAGGTTTTACCGCACCGGCGACCAAGCCGGACAAACGCGCGCGCAAGCTGATCCGCGCGCTCGGCGATATCGAATTGATGTGAGGCAGTCTTACCCGTTTCGCAATCCCGACCGACCCCTCCCCAACCCTCCCCTGCATTCGCAGGGGAGGGAGCTCCAGCAACGCGGCTCTGCTGGAGCAACTCACGCGAGGAACTCACGGCACGAGGAACGCGCGCGATCGCGCCTTGAATTGCGTTCGCGCGGACACCACTTTGGGCGTCTGCCCAATCGTGGATGAGACCTCGTGACCGAAACCGTCGAAACCCGCCGCTTCGAAGCGGAAGTGCAACAGGTGCTGCATCTGGTCGTGCATTCGCTGTATTCGCACAAGGAAATTTTCCTGCGCGAGCTCATCTCGAATGCGTCGGATGCCTGCGACAAGCTGCGCTTCGAAAGCATCGGCAATCCCGAGCTCACGAAGGACGGCAGCGATTTGTCGATCGATATCGCTTTTGATCGCGATGCCGGGACCTTGAGCATCACCGACAACGGCATCGGCATGGGTCGTGACGAGGTCATCGATCACCTCGGTACCATCGCGCGCTCCGGCACCAGGCGTTTCCTCGAGTCGCTGAGCGGCGACGCGCGCCGCGACACGCAGCTGATCGGTCAATTTGGCGTGGGTTTCTATTCGGCGTTTATCGTGGCCGACCGCGTTACTGTCGAGACGCGTCGCGCCGATGCCGCGACCGGCGACGGCGTGCGTTGGGAATCGAACGGCAGCGACAGCTATCAGATCGAAACGATCGAACGTGCGGCGCGCGGCACTACCGTGACGTTGCACCTCAAGGACGACGAGCGCGAGTTTCTTGACAGCTGGCGCTTGCGCGAGCTGATTCACAAGTATTCCGAGCACATCGCGTTTCCGATTCGCATGCCTGTCGAGAAGGACGGCAAGCCTGGAGCGGATCTTGAAGTCGTCAATCAGGCCAAGGCATTGTGGACGCGGCCGCGCAGCGAAGTGACCGACGACGAGTACAAGGCATTCTACCGTCAGGTGTCGGGCGACTATCGCGAACCGCTGACGTGGTCTCACAACCGCGTCGAGGGCACTCAGAGCTACACCACACTTCTGTACCTCCCGGCGCAACCGCCATTCGATGCGATGTGGTCGAACCGCGAGGAACGGACCGGGCTCAAACTCTACATTCGCCGGGTGTTCGTGCTTGATGCGGCCGAACAGTTGCTTCCCGCCTACTTGCGTTTCGTACGCGGCGTAGTAGATTCCGACGATCTGCCGCTCAACGTCTCGCGCGAGTTGTTGCAGGAGAACCGGCTGGTCGCGCAAATCCGCGGTGGCATGGTCAAACGCGTGCTCGACATGCTCGAGAAGGTCAAGACCGACAAGCCCGACGACTACGCCACATTCTGGAAAAGCTTCGGCAACACGCTGAAGGAAGGTATTGCCGAGGACACCGGCAATCGCGAGCGTATCGCCAGGCTGCTGCGCTTCGCGTCGACCACGCAAACCGACGGCGCGCAATCGACCTCGCTGGACGATTACATCGCGCGCCTGCGCGAGGGCCAGGACGCCATCTATTATTTGACTGCCGACGGCTACGCCGCCGCGGCGGGCAGCCCTCAGCTCGAAGCGCTCAAGGCTCGCGGCATCGAAGTGCTGCTGCTGCACGATCGCATCGACGAGTGGATGACCGGTTACCTGCACGAGTACGCCGGCAAGTCGCTGCGCAACATCGCCAAGGGTGAGCTCGAACTCGGCCCACTGGCCGACAGCCCCGACACGGCAAGCGCTGCGGAATCCGAAGAGCAATCGAAGCCGCTGGTGGAGCGTCTCAAGGCGCTGCTCGGAGAATTGGTCGCCGATGTGCGTGTCAGCCGCCGCTTGACCGAATCGCCGGCGTGCGTGGTGACGGCCGAGCACGACATGGCGTTGCACATGCAGCGCTTGCTCCGTGAAGCCGGGCACGACGTTCCGGCGACCTCGCAGGTGCTGGAAATCAATCCTTCGCATCCTTTGCTGGCGACCTTTAGCGACACGGTCGACGACGATCGCGCGGGCGACTTGGCGAAAGTGCTGCTGGATGAAGCCATCATCGCGGGCGGCGGTCAGCTTGCCGATCCTGCGGCGTTTGTGCGTCGGCTCAATCGCTTGTTGACGACTGCGGTCTGACCCATGGCGCGGCCCATGACCTCATTTCCACGCGAGGTCGAGCAGCTCTTTCAGCAAGCGCTCGCGCAACATCGCGCGGGCCAGGTCGGCGTTGCCGAGAGCCACTATCGGCGGGTGGTCAAGCTGGCGCCGCGCCACGCCGAGGCGTGGCACCTGCTGGGCGTGTTAGCGCTGCAACAACAGCGTACGGCGCTCGCAGTCAAGCACCTGCGCGCGGCGATCGAGGTCAGACCTGACTTTGCACAAGCATGGAACAATCTCGCGCTGGCGTTGAAGGCGCACGGCGACCTGAGCAGCGCCCTGGCCGCCGTGGAGCAAGCGCTCGCGTTGCGTGGCGACTACTTTGAGGCGCGTTTTAATCTCGGATTGCTGCACGCGGCGAACGGCAGTACTGATGCCGCGGCGGTGGCGTACGCGGAGGCGCTAAGGCTCAAGCCCGAGGACGTGGGCGCGCTCACCAACCTCGGCAATTTGCTGCGCGCGCAAACCCGCATCGACGAAGCGGAGCCAATGCTCGAGCGCGCCCATTCACTGCGCCCTGACGCCGACACCTTGACCAACCTCGCCGTGCTTCGAATCGATCAAGGTCGGTACGGCGATGCGCGCGCGCTGGCGCAGCAGGTAACCATTTTGCAGGCCGCGAACGCGCAGGCATGGCAGACGTTGGGTGTCGCCGCACGGCTTGAACACGACGCCGACGCCGCCGTCGTGGCGCTGCGCGAAGCCTTGAATCGCGCACCCGATGACGTGACCTCGCAGATCGAGTTCGCGCTCGCGCTCACGGACACGGGCGCGCACGCGGAGTCGCGGCGACATCTCACTGCACTGGCCAGGCGCTGGCCCGAGTCAACGCGCCTGCGCTGGCTTGCCGCGCTCGCGTTGCCCGCGGTGGCCGCTGACGAAGTGGCGGCTCTGCGCGCACGTGTCGAATTCGAAATGGGGCTTGCCCGAATCGAGCGGGAAACCTTGCTGGATACGCCGGCGCAGATCGCTGCTGCCTTCGAAGCCGCCAGCAGCGTCGTGCCGTTTCATCTGCATTATCAGGCCCGCGACAACAGTGACCTGCAACGCCGCTTCGGCGCACTTGTGTCGCGTTGCGTTGCCGCCGCCGCGCCTGGCCTGGCCTCGCCGTGCAACTGGGTTGCGCGCGCGCACGATGGCCGTGTGCGCGTCGGATTCGTCAGTTCCCATCTTTACGCGCACAGCGTCGCGCGTTTCTTCGGCAGTCTCGTAACTGGCC
>JBKJND010000180.1:0-2924 GCA_046596095.1 Ahniellaceae bacterium
GTCGTTCCCATGGGACGCGCCGCAGAATCCCTGCGTCTTGAAGAGGCTGTGGCACGCAGCGTGGCCGCCAATCCGTTATTGGCTGCCGAGGCGGCCGAACTGCGCGCGTTGCAGGCCCGAGTCGATCGCGAGGCGTTGCCGACACCGTACGTGGTCGGCGGCGATCTCGAGAATGTTGCCGGCACCGGCGCGTTGAGCGGCACGCACTCGGCGGAAACGACGGTGCGACTGGGGCGGGTGTTCGAACTCGGCGGCAAACGTGCACTGCGGCAGGCGGCTGGCTCCGCCGAGATGGCGCGGCAACGCAGCGTGGCCGATGCCGCGCGGCTCCAAATCGCATCCCGAACGACCACGCGGTTTATCGAGGTGGTCGCGGACCAGGAGCGTCTGGAATTTGCCACCGAACAGGTCGAGATGTCCGAGCGCACTCGGCGCGAAGTCGCGCGCTGGGTTGCGGCCGCGCGCAATCCCGAATCCGACCTGCAAGCCGCGGAAATTGCGGTGGCCGAGGCCGAACTGGTACGCGAGCATGCGCAGCACGAACTTGCCAGCGCCCGGACGACGCTCGCTGCGAGTTGGGGTGCAACCGAGCCCGACTTTCCCGCCGTCGCCGGCAGCTTGCGCGAGCTGCCTGCAAGCGAGCCATTCGAAACGCTTGCGGCGCGGCTGCCGAAAACGCCACTGCATCAGACTTCGTTGCGGGAGGCGGAAGCGATTGCGGCTCGGCGCCGCGTCGCCGAAGCCAGCGCGAAGCCGGACGTCAATGTCAGCCTGGGCGTGCGGCGTCTTGAGGCGCTCGATGACCAGGGTCTGGTTCTATCGGTGTCGGTTCCACTCGGTGGCAAGCCGCGCGCTGCGCTCGCTGTGGCCGAAGCCGATGCGCAACTTGAGGCGCTTTCCGCGCGACGCGAAGCGCAACGCGCCGAAAGCCATCAGGACCTGTTCGAGAAGTACCAGGAACTGCGGCATGCACTTACCGAATTCGACACGTTGCGCACGCGCATCCTGCCGAAAGCGGAACAGGCGCTCGCGTTCACCCGGCGCGGTTTCGAGGCAGGACGCTTCTCGTTCGTCGCACTTGCGCAGGCACAACGCAAGTTGTTCGAGTTGCGCGAGCGCAGCGTCGAAGCCGCTGCCCGCTACCACACGCGTCTAATCGAGATCGAACGCCTTACCACCGTCTCTGCGGATGCCACGCCATGATCGCCCGTCTGTTCTCCTTTATTGCAATGTTCCTGTTGCTCGTCGCGTGCGGCGATAGCGGCTCCGACGCGGAAATGCCTGCGGGTCACGCTGAAACGGCGCCAGCCGAGTACGAGCGTGGACCGCATCGTGGCCGCCTGCTGCGCGATGGCGATTTCGCGTTGGAACTTACTATTTTCGAGACGGGCGTGCCGCCGCAGTTCCGGCTGTTCGCGTACCGCAACGACAAGCCCGTGCAGCCGGGCCAAGTCGAGGCCGGCATCGAACTCAAGCGCCTCGACGGCGAAGTCAACCGTTTCACCTTCGTCGCGGAGAACGACTATCTCGTGGGCAGTGCGACTGTCGGAGAGCCGCACTCGTTTGATGTAAAGGTCGATGCCCGGCACCGGGGCAGGGCGCATCAGTGGAAGTACGCCTCGTACGAAGGCCGCACGACCATCCCGACTGCGACGGCTGCCGAGGCCGGTGTGAGAGTTGCGGTGGCCGGCCCTGCGCTCATCCGCGACACCGTGCGCGTCATGGGCACGGTCGCGCTTGACGCCAACCGGCGTGCCGCGGTCAAGGCGCGCTTTCCCGGCATCGTGCGCGCTGTACGGGTGCAGCAGGGCGATGTTGTCCGTCGCGGCCAGACCCTCGTCGCGATCGAGGGCAACGAAAGCATGCGCAGCTATGTCGTGGTGGCACCGATCGACGGACTGGTACTCGCGCGCAACACCAACATCGGCGATGTCGCCGGCGACAACACCTTGATCGAGTTGGCCGATTTGTCGCGCGTCTGGGTCGAGTTGCACGCGATCGGCCGCGACGCTGCACGCCTCGCTTCTGGCCAGTCCGTGCACCTGAAGTCAGCCACTGGCGATGCCGAAGAGGATACGGTCATCGACGCATTGCTGCCGATCGCCACGCAAGGTCAGAGTGTTGTCGCACGCGCGAGCATCCCCAATCCAGAGGGTCGATGGCGCCCGGGCATGAGCGTTGCTGCCGAGATCACGGTTGCTTCTCGCGACGTGCCACTTGCGGTCAAGAAGTCGGCACTGCAGCGCTTCCGTGATTTCACGGTGGTGTTCGCCCAGGTGGGAGAAAAGTACGAGGTGCGCATGCTGGAACTAGGCGCAGATGACGGCACAAACGTGGAAGTAATTGAGGGACTCAAGCCCGGCACGACTTACGTCACCGAGCAGAGTTTCCTGATCAAGGCCGATATCGAAAAGTCCGGCGCCAGCCACGATCACTGAGGGTGAGCAGGGCCGCTTGCGAGCCACCGGCTCGCGGCCCGACGAACACCATCGCGCGATGCGCGATGGCCGGACACGAGGAAGAAAGAAATGCTCGAACGCATCATTCGCGCAGCAATTGCGCACCGCTGGCTGGTCATGTTGCTGGTACTTGTGTTGTCCGCGCTTGGCATCTGGAATTACGGCCGCTTGCCCATCGATGCGGTGCCGGACATCACCAACGTCCAGGTACAGATCAATACCGAGGCGCCTGGCTATTCGCCGCTGGAGGCCGAGCAACGCGTGACGTTTCCGGTCGAGACCGCACTCGCGGGATTGGCGCGTCTCGAATACACACGCTCGATTTCGCGTTACGGGCTGTCCCAGGTCACGGTCGTATTCGAGGACGGCACTGACATCTACTTCGCAAGGCAGCAGGTCGCGGAGCGCTTGCAGCAAGCCGCCTCGCAGTTGCCGACCGGGCTCGAGCCCACGCTCGGTCCAGTC
>JBKJND010000159.1:0-2701 GCA_046596095.1 Ahniellaceae bacterium
CCTGCTCGAATCGATGCTTCTCGATCGCCAGCTCGATTCAAGCCTGATGCCTTCGGGAAGTCCCGTGCGCTCGGGTTACGTCTCGTCTTCGTATGGTTCACGCATTGACCCGTTCACCGGCGGCCACGATTTTCATCCCGGCATGGATTTCAGTGGCGACTCGGGCGACGAAATTCTCGCGGTAGCGGGTGGTCTTGTGACCTATGCCGGCGTGCGCCCCGGTTACGGCATCGCGGTCGAAATCGATCACGGCAATGGTTACAAAACGCGCTACGGCCATAACCGTCGCCTGCGCGTCACGGTGGGCCATGCGGTGCGCGCCGGTGAAGTCATCGCCGAAATGGGCTCGACGGGGCGCTCGACCGGTACCCACTTGCATCTGGAGGTATGGCGCGACGGCCACACGCTGAACCCCCGCCAGTTCCTCCAAGCCATGCGCTGATATGGAGCCCCCTCCCCCGGGAGCGGGGTTGGGGAGAGGGTTCTACGTGCCGCAGAGTCAAAAAATTCCCCGAACAATCACCGGCGGCGCACAGTAGAACCCTCATCCGGCGCTGCGCGCCACCTCGCTCCGCGCCCCAGCCGGAGCGTTTCGCTCGGGCGTTCGAGGATGCGCGAGCCGGTGGATCGCAAGCAGCATCCTCTTTCCCCGGAGGGAGAAGAGAAAAAACGCCGGTCCGCGCTAAACTGGCGCACTTGAAGCGTGGCGGCTCCGGCCCCACGCTTTTTGTTTCGTGCGTTCGGCGAAGTCGAAGTCGGTTTGCCGATCCATCGCCGAGCCCCGCGCCGGCCCCTGCTGCGATCGAAGTGAATCCATGCTCAACAAACTCATGACAAGTGTGTTCGGCAGCCGCAACGAGCGACTGCTGAAGCAATACCAGCGCAACGTCGCGCTCATCAACGCATTTGAGCCCGCCATGCAGGCGCTCGATGATGCGGGCCTCAAAGCCAAAACCGCAGAGTTCAAACAGCGTCTGGCGGACGGATCGACGCTCGACTCCCTGTTGCCGGAAGCATTCGCGGTCGCGCGCGAAGCATCGCGGCGCGCACTGGGCATGCGCCCGTACGACGTCCAGTTGATCGGCGGCATGGTCCTGCACGACGGCAAGATCGCCGAGATGCGCACCGGCGAAGGCAAGACCCTGGTTGCGACGCTGCCGATCTATCTCAATGCCCTCATGGGCAAGGGCGTGCACCTGGTCACGGTCAACGATTACCTCGCTCGACGCGATGCGGGCTGGATGGGAAAGTTGTACGCGTTCCTCGGCCTCTCCGTCGGCGTAGTCGTGCCGGGTATGCGACCGGACGACAAGCGCGCGGCGTACGCCGCCGACATCACCTACGGCACCAACAACGAGTTCGGCTTCGACTATCTGCGCGACAACATGGCGATGGCGATCGAGGAGCGGTTCCAGCGCGGCCAGAATTTCGCGATTGTCGACGAGGTCGACTCGATCCTGATCGACGAGGCGCGCACACCGCTCATCATTTCGGGACCGAGCGACGAATCGCCGCAGCTGTACGTGCGCGTCAATCGCCTCGTGCCCGAACTCATCAAGCAGACCACAGAAGAAGGCGAGGGCGACTTCTGGGTCGACGAAAAACAAAAACAGGTACACCTGTCCGAAGCCGGCATGGAGCACGCGGAAGTTTTGCTGCGCACCGCCGGCATCGTCGGTGCCGAGGCCAGTCTCTACGACTCGGAAAATCTCGCGGCCGTGCACCATCTCAACGCGGCGCTGCGCGCGCATCATCTGTATCAGCGCGATGTTGGCCGCGTCGTACAGGCTGCTGCCGACCGGAAGCAGTCCCGCCTTCGACAGCATCTGCTCGGCGTGCTCGTGGCCGTCTTCGGAAAGCAGGACCTGATGCTGCTTCTCGTCGACCCAGAAATCGCCGGTACCGACCTCTTCCGTCTGGCGGACGAGCCGCGGCGCGAGCTCGTTCAACCGGTAGTACATGTCGACGTTGTCGTCGGCCTGGCCGGAGATGATGAGCGGCGTCCGCGCTTCGTCGATCAGGATCGAGTCGACCTCGTCGACGATCGCGTAGTTGAGGCCGCGCTGCCGGCGATCGCCGACCTGATACTCCATGTTGTCACGGAGATAATCGAAGCCGAATTCGTTGTTGGTCCCGTACGTGATGTCCGAGCCGTATGCGGCCTGCTTGTCGGCATTCGGCTGCTGGGTGAGGATCACGCCGACGCTCATCCCCAGGAACTTGTGGACCTTGCCCATCCACTCGGAGTCGCGGCGCGCGAGGTAGTCATTGACGGTGACGATATGCACGCCGTTGCCGGTCAGTGCATTGAGATACGACGGCAGCGTCGCGACCAGCGTCTTGCCTTCGCCGGTCCGCATTTCGGCGATCTTGCCGTCATTGAGCACCATGCCGCCGATCATCTGGACGTCGAAGTGGCGCATCCCGAGCGTCCGCTGGCTGGCCTCGCGGACCAACGCAAACGCTTCGGGCAGGATGTCCGCGAGCGATTCGCCGTTGGCCACGCGCTCGCGGTAGGCGATGGTCTTCGCACGCATCTCGTCATCGCTCAACGCCTGCATCGCCGGCTCGAGCTCATTGATCCGACGAACGTTTCGCGCGTACTGTTTGATCAGCCGGTCATTGCGGCTGCCGAAGATTTTCTTGAGGGGGTTTATCATATGCGGACCAGTTGATGGTCTTTCCACAAAAAGCAAGGGGT
>JBKJND010000257.1:0-5665 GCA_046596095.1 Ahniellaceae bacterium
ATTGCGCGCGCAGCAAAGTCATCTGCGCAGCGAGTTGCTGGCGCGGCAGCTGCAACACGCGTTGCAACCGCGTTGCGGGGATGCGATCACGGTCAAGCTGGAAGTCGTGGAGGCAGGTACCAGCACTGCCAGCGCGGCGAACTTGCGCGAACAGGCGGTGGCGTCAAGACAGGCAGATGCGGAAACCACGATCACAAGCGATCCAATCGTGCGTCAGCTGCTGGAATCGTTTGACGCGCGCGTGCTGCCGGGCAGCATCCGCGCCATGGACCCGGAGTAAATCTGAAATGATGCGCGGCTCGCTAGCCCAGATGATGCAACAGGCGCAAAAGATGCAGGAAGATCTGCGGCGCGCTCAGGAAGAAATCGCAATGATCGAGGTGCAGGGACAGGCCGGTGGCGGCATGGTGCGCGTGACGCTCGATGGGCGACATCAGGCCCGCGGGGTCAAGATCGAACGCAGCCTCCTGGGCAACGATCCCGAGATGCTGGAAGACCTCATCACCGCAGCGTTCAACGACGCAGTCAATCGGGTCGCTGAGGCTACGCAGTCAAGGATGAGTCAGGTCGCGGGTGGCCTCGATCTGCCGCCAGGTTTCAAGTTGCCTTTCTGATGAATGAGGGCAACGCGGCACCGTTGCTGCAACAGTTGATCGATGCCCTGCGGTGTCTGCCGGGCGTTGGCGCGAAGAGTGCACAACGAATGGCTTTGCATCTGCTCGAACGCGACCGCGATGGCGCCCGCACTCTCGCGCGGACCTTGGTTGCGGCGAGCGATCGCGTGGGTAACTGCGGGCAGTGCCGGAATCTCAGCGAAGATCCACTTTGTTCCATTTGCAACAACAGCGTGCGTGATGCTGGACTGCTCTGCGTGGTCGAAGGTCCCGTTGACCTCATCGCGATCGAGCAGGCGACGGGTTTTCGCGGTCTGTATTTCGTGCTGTTCGGTCGGCTGTCGCCGTTGGATGGCCTCGGTCCGCGTGAGCTGGGCATGGATCTCCTGCAACAGCGCCTCGCCAATGGCGAAGTGCGCGAGCTCATCATCGCTACCAATCCGACCGTCGAGGGCGAAGCCACCGCCCACTATCTTTCGCAACTGGCGGCTCAGGCCGGCGTGCGTGCGACCCGACTTGCACACGGCGTGCCGCTCGGCGGCGAACTCGAATTCATCGATCGCGGCACACTCGCACATGCGTTTGGCGCGCGCGCGCCCCTCTGAGGCTCGACCATGTCCACCACTATTTTCGACCGCATCCTGAGCCGCGAAATCGCCGCCGATATCGTGTTCGAGGACGACGACATTCTCGCCTTTCGCGACATTGCACCGCAGGCGCCCGTGCATGTGTTGTTTATTCCCAAGCGCCGGATCGCCACGCTGGACGACCTGCGCGAATCCGACCAGACGCTCATGGGCAAATTGGTGATGGCGGCAGCGGACTACGCGCGCGGGCACGGCATCGCCGCCAACGGTTATCGGTGCGTCATCAATTGCGGTGACGAGGGTGGCCAGAGCGTAAACCATATCCATCTACATCTTCTGGCCGGACGTCAGATGAAATGGCCTCCTGGGTGAGCGGGGAATTGTCGCGGCACTGCCGCGACCCCGCGAACGCACGGCCATGGAGGGCCGGGCCGGACACCAAGCCGCAGGGGTGAGTGGGGAATTGTCGCGGCACTGCCGCGACCCCACGAACGCACGGCCACGGATGGCCGGGCCGGACGCCAAGCCGCAGGGACGCCTGCTTGCCTCAGTCTTCTCCTGCCACCACGCGAGAGCTTGGCCGCCGCTAAGCGCTCCTCACCCCAAGCCGAGCACCCAATCACCGGTGAATAAAAATCGGCCGGCTGTAGCCATACCAGAACGGTGAATGGAAAAAGAACGGGCTCGGTCGGTGCTCCACAATCACCTCACTGCGCTCGGGCCAGAGGTAGAGCGCGGAAGCTGTCACACGCGGATAGGTGTAGTCGAATTCGCCGACTTTGCGTACTTCGTTGCCCGCCAGCGAGCCAACGACGGTGATATCGCGACCAGCCTTGAACACCGCGGGATCGTAAAAGCCGCTGCGGCAAGCGAGGAAGCGGCCGTCGCTGGTGTCGGTTGGGCGCGGACGCGCGCTGGTGTTGAGCGCGCGACCGAGAACCTCGAAGCAGGTTTCGCCTGCACGCGGCTCGACGGCAATGATGCTGCCGCCCCACCGCACATTCGCACCGTCCGCACGCGCTGCGTCGAGCGGACGCACTTGCGCGAATTCGCCCTGCAGCGGCCGCGGTGCGGTCGCACAGCCGACCAGCATAAGCGGCAGCAACCACAGTCCAAAGTGTTTCACGATTGTCTCCAGGCAGATTTACGGGATAACCCAAGGACGACTCACCGCACCGATCCGTCGCGAGTGCGCGCAACCTGCAACGCTCGCACCTTCTTTCGCAGTGACGCGAGACGCTCTGCACCGACGGACTCCGCTGAAACTTCCCGTGCGTAGCGCAATGCCACGAATTCCGCTGCGATGCTGTGGATTTCTCCTTTGACGTCAGGCAGAGCAGTTCCAGCGCGCTCGGCAAACGTTGTCGGTCCTTCATCCAGGTGCCGCACCACACCACCGCGCGCAAGCTTGCGGGCAAATTCGCGATACACCGCGATCCATACGGAAGTGGGGGCGGTCCGCTGCAAGGTCAACAACAATGCAGCGATTCCCAGAGCACCCAGCACCAGCGCGACCCACAGCAGGACATGACGCAGGCGATCTTCTTCGTCGATGCCCAAACGCTCGAGCAGGTTGCTTTGACGCAACGCATCGAACCCGACCACGGCCTGCTGCCACCACGACCCGAGCAGATCGGCGCGATCGCGCAGTCCCGACCACCATCCGCCGTCTTCCAGCCAGTCGGCACCCGCGACCGAATCCACAAATCCTGCACCACCGCGCTGCACTCGCTCGGGCGCAACGGCGGCGGTGGGATCGACGCGCACCCAGCCGCGCCCAGCGACCCAGATCTCTGCCCACGCATGGGCATCGGACTGACTCACGACCCAATATTTGCCAATGGCGTTGCGATAGCCGCCCTGGTATCCGGTCACGATGCGCGCCGGAACACCGGCGGCGCGCATCAGAAACACGAAGCTCGACGCGAAGTGTTCGCAAAAACCAATGCGCGTCGTAAACAGGAATTCATCGATGGCATTGGCACCGAGCGGCGGCGGATCCAGCGAATACTCGAAACGCTCGCGCACCATGTCGAGCGCTGCACCAACGATCGCGTCAACATTCTCACCGTGCGTGCGACGCCAGTCCCGCGCAAGATTCTGCGCGCGCGGATTGCTGTTTGCCGGCACCTCGAGCGCCGCGCGCCGATGCGATTCCGGTAGCGTCGTTTGCAAGCGATAGCGGGTGGCGGATGTCGCTCGGTACTGCCGCTCACTCCGCCATCCTGCGAGGCCGGATATCTGCATATCTATGCTGAGTTTCATGCCAGCCGGCGCTGTCAGCGGCATGTCGAGCGCGAAGCGCCACGGACGCGGCGATTCCGCCAGCGTGATTTCGTACGCATAGCTTGGGCCCATGGACTCGACTGCATTGCGCACCGGACTTGCGGCAAATCGTTGCGCTCCGCGCCAGACCCGACCGTCGAAGGTCCACAGCACCAGCGCGCGCCAGTAGCGTTCGATTGGGGGCGGCGCGGGTGCGTCGCCATCAAAGCGCACCCGGAATGCGGGGCTGTCGTTTAACGCAAGGCCAGACAGCGAACCCAGCTCAAGTTCTTCATCGATTCCGATGCGGCTGCGCGGTGCCCCGTCGAGGCTGCCCCAGAGCGGTGCTCCGAGCCGTGGAAACAGCAGGAACGACACGAGTGCAAACGGCACGGCCACCGCCAGCGTGAGCAGTGCTTCGCGTACCGGTGCTTGCCAGTCGCGCAGCGAAGGCTGCGATTGGGATGCCGGTTGCGACAGCATCCGATCCACGCGCAACCACTGCAATGCCACCAGCACCAGCACCAGCAGCCCCGCAGTGGACGCCGTCTGCAACAAGCTCTGGTCGTACAGAAATGCGGCCATGGCGAGAAAATTTGAAACCATTACAACCAGGCGTGCGTCGCGAATACTGCTCGTTTCGAGATACTTGAGTACCAGCATCGATGCCAGCAACGCTGCGCCTGCTTCGCGCCCGAGGACGCTCGGGTGCGTCAACGCGATTGCGGTGCAAGCGCCGACCAGCATCAGCACACGCCACAGGGTCGGCAACGCGCCCGCACCGCGCCAGCGCGCCGCCACGGCGAGCAGCGCCAGCGGCGCCAGCGCGGCCACGAGCCACGACGGCAACCAGCGTGCGTTTAGTGCGAGCGCCGCCAACATCGTCAAGCCCGTCGCAAGTAGCGCGCGACGTGAGGGCTGTGCAGGCGAGGAGCTCACAAAAGTGACAGAGCACGCAGGCAGCGGTTGCGAAATTCGGGACCACTGTCGGGCCCAAACACCTGTGCCGGTAGCTGCATTCGATAACGGCGACCCGACGCCGCTGCATCGATGACCCAGCGCGTCATGCGCGAGATGCGTTGTTCGAAAGGCAGGACCGCCGTGTCGTCCCAGCGTAGATCAAGCGGACCTGCGGCCGGAAGCGCGGGCTCGCGCACCAGCAAGCGCTCACTGCGCGCCGAAGCCTTCCACGCAACGCGCCTGGGTGGATCGCCGGGACGGTAGTCGCGCAAGCCTTCCCAGTCGTCGCCCTCGGTGATGCGCGCGCGCCGATCGACCTCACTGCCGCGGTCCGGCATGGGCGCCGCGATGGTTTCGGCGCGCGGCCACACCAGGGATGGCTGCAGCGGCCGCACCACGCTCCAGGCGCGAAACAATCCAAACGGGGCGTCGCTCGCAAGCGTCAGCCAGGGCAGCGGCTGCCACCCTCGACGTTCGGTCGGCAACTGCAAGTTCGCGTCTGCCGACGCGACGAGGTCGAAGCGTATCGCCGATTGCTCGCTGGTGAGCTCGAGCGCGATCCGTCGACGCGTTGATTCCGATCGCCAGAACATGCGCATCATCGCGGACTCGCCAGCGTGCACGGTCTCAACTTCCACACGTTCTAGCAACGCGCCGTCGAGCGCTTGCACCGCGCGCAGCGGGCTCAGCACCATCACGCCGCCCAACGCGAAGGTGAGCAGCAAGGCAGCATTGTTGTTGAAGTTAAGCGCGCCCAGCAGCATCACTGCGAGTAGTCCAGCTGCGTAAAGCCCGAACCGCGTCGGCAGAATGTAGATGCGTCGTCGATGCAGTCGAATCGGCAGTGGCTCGGGCTGCCGGTAACGGGTCAGCGCCGGAAGACGGGTCTCCGCGTAGCGTTGCGCGCGTTCGCGCCACTGGGCAAGGCGGGCTCGCACCAGAATCTCAGCGGGCATCCACCGGCACGCTGGCCAGCAACTGACGCGCCACTTCGTCGCGATCGCTGCCTTCGCTGCCCGGCACCAGTCGATGGGCTGCGGTCGCCACGAACACGGCCTGGACATCTTCCGGCAGCACATAGTCGCGATCGGCCAAAAACGCCCACGCGCGCGCCGCGTGCAGCAACGCCAACCCTGCGCGTGGCGACAGGCCGGTGCGTAGCTGGGCGCGATTGCGCGACGCGGCCAGCAATGCCTGCAGGTAGTCGAGCAATGCGGGGCGCGCCGTTACCGCGTCGAC
>JBKJND010000153.1:0-5741 GCA_046596095.1 Ahniellaceae bacterium
GGCGATGCGTATCGAGACCTCGATACTTCGGCAACAGCGACGGGTGGATATTGATCATCGGTGCGCTCGACGCAAGCGACGCCTCGCCGATGATGCGCATGAAACCTGCGCAAACGACCAGTTGCGGTCGGCTGGCTGCCACGGTCGCGAACAAGGCGCGTTGATACGTGGCTTCATCGCCGAACTCAGCGACGCGCAGGCACATCGCCGCAATGCCCGCTTTGCCCGCACGTTTAAGCGCCGGCGCGTTCGCACGATCGGAAAACACACCCACGAGATCGATCGGCAGACCTTTGTCGCGCGCATCGATCAACGCCTGCAGATTGGAGCCGCGGCCCGAAACCAGCACCGCCACGCGCAGACGCGTCGTTGCGCTGCTACAGGTCGAGGCCTGCTCAGCCAATACGGACTCGCTCAGCGGAATCGCAAGGCACGACCCGGCCAATGTGCCAATGTTCAAGCCTGTTCTGTGCAAGATGCGCGCCGATGGAGCCGACTTCGCTCTCGGCGCAAATCACCACAAAGCCGACGCCGCAGTTGAAGGTGCGCCACATTTCCGCTGGCGACACTGCGCCTTCCCGCGCGATCCAGTCGAATAGCGGCGTCGTGGGCCACGCCTGCGCATCGATCTCGAGACCGAGCCCGTCCGGCACCACACGGATGATGTTCTCGGACAGTCCTCCGCCGGTGATGTGGGCAAACGCGTGCACGCAACAATCGCGCAGCAGCGCCAGCATCGGTTTGACGTAAAGCCGAGTCGGCGCGAGCAACGCGTCGGCGAGCGTTGCGTCGCCAAGCCGCATTCGAACGAGGTCATCGCCAGTGCGATCGAGGATGCGCCGGATCAACGAATATCCGTTCGAGTGCGCGCCCGACGACGCCACGCCCACAAGCACATCGCCGGCGGTCACCGCGCTGCCGTCGAGCAGAGCGGTCTTTTCCACGGCGCCCACGCAAAATCCCGCCAGATCGTACTCGCCCGGCAGATACATGCCTGGCATTTCGGCGGTCTCGCCCCCCAGCAGCGCGCAACCGGATTCCTCGCAGCCACGCGCGATGCCGCTGATCACCGCGGCGGCAATTTCAACATCGAGTTTGCCGGTCGCAAAATAGTCGAGGAAGAACAGTGGTTCGGCGCCCTGCACCAGCACGTCGTTTACGCACATGCCGACCAGGTCGATGCCGATGGTGTCGTGCCGGCCGAGTTGCTGGGCCAGTTTGAGTTTGGTGCCGACGCCGTCGGTTCCCGACACCAGTACCGGTTCGCGATAGCGGCCGCAGAGTTCAAACAGCCCGCCGAAGCCACCAAGACCACCCAGAACACCCGGGCGGCGGGTACGCGCCACCATCGGCTTGATGCGGTCGATCAGGGCGTTGCCTGCATCGATATCGACGCCAGCTTCTCGGTAGGTCAGGGGAGTCGAAGGAGGTGCGCGCACGGGACAGGGCCTGCAGCAATCCGCGCGATGATAGACGTTGCCGCTCGCATTGGGCAGACTGGTTCATCGGATCGAGCGGATATCATCGGTGGAATTGCATCCAATGAAGCACCTGAGTTACCTCTTGCTGGGATTGTTCGCATGGGCAGTCGCGTGCGGGTCCGCGCGGGCTGTTGAGCTCTATGCCGGCAGTATCACGGTTGCGAATCAAGGCGCTGGCGAACGCGCGCGGGCGCTGCCGCTCGCGTTGCAGCAGGTTCTGGTGAAGGTCTCAGGCGATGCCGGCGTGGCCGGCGATCCGGCAGTTGCCACACAGCTCGGTCAGGCCGGGGCACTGCTGCTTCAGACCAATTATCGCGATGAGGTGCTGACCGCCGCGGGCGGCGCGAAATCGACTGTCACGACCATGCTCGCGGAATTCAATCCCGCAGGCGTTGACGCCATCCTGCGCGCTGCAGGCCGGCCCATCTGGACGACCTCGCGTCCCTCGTTGCTCGCGTGGCTGGTGATCGAGAGCGGCGCTGCGCGTCAGGTTGCGAGTGCCAATCAATCGGCGGCGTTGGGTGCGCTGATGCGGCAAGCCGAGCAGCGTGGTTTCGATGTCGTGCTGCCCGTGTGGGATTACCAGGACCAGGGCCGCGCTCCAATCGAGAGTCTGTGGCTTGGAGAGATGCGCGGGCTGAGAGCGGCATCGGCGCGCTACGGGACGCAGGCTGCGGTGCTGGCGCGCCTGCGGCGTACTGCCGATGGCTGGAACAGCCGGTACACCCTTATCGATCTCAAGCGCTCGGGCACCGGCGAGGAGTGGCTCGCCATTCACGCGAATGCGTCGGAGGCCCTGGCCGACGCCATCGACGGCAGCGCCGATCGACTGGCGGCTCGCTACGCCACGAGTCCGGAAGACCTGCTCAACGCGAGCTATGCGACGCAAGTGGCCGGCGTGCGTTCGGGCACCGATTACGGCCGCATCGTCAATTACCTCAAGGACTTGCACGTGGTACAGGCGGTTGAGGCCATCGGCGCCGAGGGGGATCGATTGCTGTTGCGTCTGGATCTGCGTGTTACGCCCTCGCGATTTGCGTCGACGATCGAGGGTGATGGCGTGCTCGATGTCGTGCAGCTGCCAACGATCGCAAGCAATCTTGCGGATGCGACTTCGGTTGCGACCGCGACGAACTCCGACCCCGGCATCGACACCGTGATCAGCGCAAGCGATGGCGAATCGGGCGCGATGGTGGAGCCCATGCCGCTGGTCGCGGAATCATTGCCGATACTGGAGCTTGCGTTGCGGCATTGAGTTCGCGCGCTCAATCTTCATGTCGCCGCTCCGCCATATTCCAAACATCATCACGGTGCTGCGCATGCTCGCGGCGGTGCCCCTGGCATGGTCCATCGGCGCCGGTGAATACGCGAACGCGTTGGCGTGGGCATTCGCGGCCGGCGCATCCGACGCGCTCGACGGTTTGCTCGCCAAGCGGTTTGGATGGCAGAGCGAACTCGGAGGACGCATCGATCCGCTGGCCGACAAGCTGTTGTTGTTTGCGGCGACCCTCGCGCTTGTGCTTGCCGGCGATCTGCCAGGGTGGTGGCTGGCGTTGTCGTTAGGTCGCGATGTGGTCATCGTCGGTGGCGCAGTTGCTTACCATCGCTTGATCGGTCCTCTGGTGACCCGGCCGAGCCAGCTGTCCAAACTCACCACTTCGCTGCAGATTGCGCTGGTGCTCGCAGCATTGATGGGCGCGGTCGGCAGCATCCGCTGGCCGCCTGTCGCCACCGAAGTCCTGCTGTGGCTGGCCGCAGCGGCAACGCTCGCCAGCGGCGTACACTACGTTGTCATCTGGAGCAGACGCGCGAGGCGCGAATGGCCGCATTGAATCGGGCAGTGATGCATCGCGCGCAACGCTGGCAGCTCTTCGCTGTGATCGTAGCCCTGGGCTTCCTCATCTGGATGCTCGGTCCCGTGCTGACGCCATTTGCGGTAGCCGCGATGCTCGCTTATGTGGCCGATCCGGTGATCGATCGCCTGATCCGCGCGGGGCTCTCGCGCACATGGGCGGTGGTGGTCGTCTCCAGCCTGTTGCTGCTGGGCCTCGCACTCGCGCTGATCCTCCTGCTGCCAGCGCTGCAGCAGCAAATCGTGGAACTGATCGAAAGCGTGCCGCGCTACGTGGTCTGGTACAACGAGACAGCCGCGCCCTGGCTGAGCGAGCATTTGCGTCTTCCGGTTGAAACATTTGACCCGGAGAGCCTTGCCGGCGCGCTGCGCGACAACTGGGAAAAAGCGGGCGGCGTGCTGGCCACCGTGCTGGCGTGGTTTTCGCGTTCGGGACTGGCACTGCTTGGCATCCTGATCAACATCGCCTTGATCCCCGTGGTGACATTTTATTTCATGCGCGATTGGGACCACATGATCCTCGCGATCCATCGACTGGTACCGCGCCCGATCGAACCCACCGTAAGCCGGCTTGCACGCGAAGCGGACTCGACGCTCGGTGGATTCCTGCGTGGCCAGTTACTGGTGATGATCGTGCTGGGATTCGTCTACGGTTTCGGGCTGATGATCGCCGGCATCGATTTCAGTTTGCTCATCGGCCTTATCGCGGGCCTCGTGAGCTTCGTGCCGTATCTTGGCGGCATCGTGTTCGTCGGCACCGGCGTCATTGCGGCGCTGGTGCAGCACGGCGACATCCTGCATGTCGTGTACGTGCTGATTGCCTTTGCGATCGGTCAGGCACTTGAGAGCTTTTTCCTGACGCCGTGGCTGGTTGGCGACAAGATCGGCATGCATCCGGTGGCGGTCATGTTCGCGGTGCTGGCTGGCGGGCAACTGTTCGGATTTGTTGGCGTGTTGCTGGCGTTGCCGGTCGCGGCCGTGGCCATGGTGCTGCTGCGTTTCGCTTACGGACACTACCTGGAGAGCAAGTTCTATGGGGGCGTCGCAGCGCATGCCCCCCTGATTCCGGCAGGTGTGCAGTTGCTGGCCGCCGATGGCCAGCCGTTGCCGCTGGCGAGTGTTGATTCAAGCAGAGTCGATCCGGCCGGCACCACATGACGCCGCCGCAAGAGCAAATACCACTCCAACTCCGCTTTCCATCGCACCAGCGTTTCGCGGATTTTGAAGTCGGGAGCAATGCCGCTGCGGTTGCTGCTGCGCGTTGCGTGGCCGCAGGCGGCGCCTCGATGTACCTGACCGGTCCGCCTTCGAGCGGCAAGACCCACTTGTTGATCGCGGCGTGTCAGGACACAGCTCAGGCTCAATATCTGCCACTCGCACACCTCGGCGACCAGGCCGCGAATGCTTTGGCGGCGATACACGCAACCGGACTCATCGCCATCGATGAAATCGATGCGTTGGCCGAGAACCCGCTGGCCCAGATCGCATTGTTCGATCTGTTCAATCGGTTAGGCGATGCGAGTGGCGCGATGCTGCTGGCGGCCCGCGTCACGCCGCTGCGCCTGCCACTCGAATTGCCGGATCTGGTGTCGCGTCTGGCGAGCCTGCCGACCTTTGATCTGGCGCCGCTCGACGACGACGCCCGCCGCGCCGCCTTGATCCGTCACGCCAGCCGGCGTGGACTTGAGTTGGACGATGCCGTGCTCGATTTTCTGTTCCGCCGACAAGCTCGCGATCTGTCTGCATTGATGCGATTGCTGGACCGCATCGACCGCGAGAGTCTGGCGGCGCAACGTCGTGTCACCGTGCCGTTCCTGCGGCGGATGATCGGATTGCCCAGCGAACCTCCTGGTCCGCGCAATTCCTGATCTCGCAGTTCAGGTCGCGCAGCGACCTGACAAGATTCGCGATCAATTGTCAGGTCGCTGCGCGACCTGACCTGCGCAGGCTTGTAGACGTAAATTCCGATCCAATTCCGCGAGACGTTCGGGGGTGCCAACGTCGGTCCAAGCGTCGGTGTGGAATTCGCCGGTGACGCGGCCCGCCCGCATGGCATGGCGGAGCAGCGGCGCGAGCGGAAAATGTGGAGGCTCATTCGAAGCGCCATCCGTTTTGCCGATTACCTGGCGCCAGTCGTCAAGCAATGCCATCCGATAGACACCGATGCCGGCGTACGTCGTCAACGGTTCGCCGTTCGCGTGCAGTCGTCCGGTTGCATCGAGATGAAAGTCGCCGCGCGCGGCGTGCGCCGGTACCGGCACCATCACGAGATGCGCCATGCCCGCCGGATCGGCCGGCAGCCGCGCAAAGTCGAAGTCGGTCCAGATATCGCCATTCACGAGCAGGAACGGATCCTCGCCCAGGAGCGGGCGCGCGTGCAGCAACGCGCCGCCCGTTTCGAGCGGCGC
>JBKJND010000163.1:0-5539 GCA_046596095.1 Ahniellaceae bacterium
CCTGGGAAAATTAGAATTGAAGCTGGGTGACCCGGTTCTGGTTGCGGACGACGATCGCCGCGCTCCCCATTCGCCAGATCGCGTAGCTTACGCATTGATCCCGCGAATGGAAGTGCAGTGGCGTCGGCCGTTCAGCGCGGCGGGAAGGCGCTTTTGATCCTTCCTGCATGTGGCAAACGCCGGCAAGATCAACGCGGGGTCTTCAAGGACGACGCGTCAGCGTTTCGCCATCTTTTGGCCAGCATTTGGACGGAGAAAACGGGCCGCAAGGCCAAAAAAAACGGGCGCACCGAAGTGCGCCCGTCTGATTTTCGCGAAGCGACTGTCAGGAAAACCTGATAGTCGACCAGCCCTTAGTCAACTTTTTCTGCGTCGTTGCCAGCGGCTTCGGCGCGGTCTTCGGAGTCTTCCGCGGCGTCGGCATGCGCGTCGGCAGCCGCTTCGGTTGGTGCGCTTGCAGCCATGGCGGCCTGATCGGCGGCCATCGCGGCGGCGTCAGCAGCCTGCTGAGCAGCGGCTTGGGCGGCCATTGCTTCGGCGGCGTCGTCAGCGGTGCCAGTCATGGCGGCTTCGGAAGAGGCTTCGGCGGCGTCAGCAGTGGCTTCGGTCGATTCGGCGGAAGCGTCCGTCGCAGCTTCCTGGGCCTGTTCGGCGTTGTCCTGACAAGCAGCCAGAGCAAGCGCCATCGCGGCCGCAAGGGCCAATTTCTGCAGATTCATATGTGCAATCTCCTGATGTGGAAACAACCGGGGATCACATGAACCCGGCGTTGACTGTGAACAAAAAGCGCAAACCTGTGAGCCAGCGCAAAGCCAAGCTTACACAAGTTCAAGCGCCAGCGCAGTGGCTTCGCCACCGCCGATGCACAGGGACGCAATTCCCCGTTTACCGCCCCGCTTGCGCAGAGCGTTAAGCAAGGTTACGACAATTCTTGCCCCGGATGCACCAATCGGGTGGCCGAGCGCGGTTGCGCCTCCGTATACGTTCAGTTTGTCATGAGGCACGCCGAGCTCGCGCATGGGCGCCATCGCCACGCATGCAAAGGCTTCATTGATCTCGAACAGATCGACATCGCCCACGTTCCACGAGAGCTTTTCGAGCAGGCGTTTGACCGCGTGAACCGGAGCGGTGGTGAACCATTCGGGCTCCTGGGCGTGAGCCAGGTGGCCCACGATGCGCGCCAGCGGCTTCAGTCCGGCGGCAGCCGCGGCGTCGGCGGTGGTCAGAACGAGCGCGGCGGCGCCGTCGGAAATCTTCGAAGACGAGGCCGCCGTGATGGTGCCGTCGCTTTTGAAGGCCGGACGCAGCGAAGCGACCTTGGCCAGGTCGCAACGCGCGGGCTCTTCGTCAGTGTCGATGACGGTATCGCCCTTGCGGCCCTTCACTGTGACCGCGGCAATTTCGTCCTTGACGAAGCCATCGCGTTGCGCTGCCAACGCGCGCTCGACACTGGCCGTGGCGAATGCATCCTGCTCCTCGCGCGTCATCGAATACTTGGCGACGCATTGCTCGCCGAATATGCCCATGGCTTTGCCGTCGTAAGGATTGGTAAGGCCATCCCAGGCCATGTGGTCAAGCAGTTGGCCGTCGCCGAAACGAATGCCCACGCGCGATCCGGGAATGAGGTGCGGCGCGTTGGTCATGCTCTCCATGCCGCCCGCGACGACGAACTGCGCGTTGCCTACGCGCAACGAATCGTGGGCAAACATCAGCGCTTGCATGCCGGAGCCGCACACCTTGCTGATCGTGACGCAGGTGGCCGACATTGGCACACCCGCTCCGATCGCGGCCTGGCGAGCTGGCGCCTGACCAAGTCCGGCCGGCAGCACGCAACCCATGAACACCTGTTCGACCTTCGCGGGGTCGAGGCCCGCCTGCTCGAGTGCGGCGCGAATTGCGGTCGCGCCAAGCGTGGTGGCGGGCACACCCGTGAACTGCCCAAGCATCGAACCGATTGCGGTGCGTTTCGCACCGACGATCACTATGTCGCTCATTACTACGCCCCGTCTGCGGCCGACAGACCGCATTAGCTGTCTATTATCGCCGAGAAATTCGCAGCCGGTGCTCCTCCGGTGCAGCGCATTTCAGCTAGGCTCGCGCGATGCAGGGAATCGCTGCTCGATGCTGGATCGCGATGGCGCTGCTGCTGGCGGCCTCGGCAGCATCATGCCTCGCAGCCGAGCCGCTCGAGCGCGTGCGCTTCCGCCACTACAGCGTCGAGGATGGACTCTCGCACCCGACCGCGCGCGTCATTCTGCAGGATCGCACTGGCTTTATCTGGATCGGCACGCAGAACGGTCTCAACCGGTTCGACGGCTACGAATTCCGCAAATTCATGGCCGACACGAAAAACCCGCATGCGTTGCGCGACAGCAGCATCACTGCGCTTGCGGACGACAGTGCCGGCGGTATCTGGGTCGGGACACTTTCGGGTGGCCTCCCGCGCTACTCGCCGCGGACTTCGCGTTTTTTGAACTATCGGGCACGGCGCGGTGGCTTGGCTTCCGACGCGGTGACTGCGCTTGCGCACGACAAATCCGGCAACCTCTGGATCGGTGGCGGCGACAGCCAACTGCAGCGGTTGGACCCGCGCCACGATCGGTTCGATCGACCCGCTGGCGTCGAGTCGATTGCATTCGGTGCGGTGCGCACGATCGTGTTGTTGCGCGACAGCTCGTTGCTGGTGGCCGGAAGTCGAGGTTTGTGGCAGGTCGACATCGCCGCAAACCGCACTCGCGAATGGCGGCGCAGCGATGGCGGTGCGATCAATGCTTTTGGAGTGACGCAGTCGGCCAGCGACGAAATTGCGATTGGGACCAGTAATGTGGGCGTGCTTTATTTCGACGCCAGGGGTCGCGAGGTCGCGCGCAGCACTATCGCCGATGGATTGGCCGACAACACGGTGCGGACCGTGTTGTTCGATCCGCAGGGACGTCTCTGGGCGGGCACCAACGAGGGCTTGTCGCGCCTCGATCGCCGCGGGGGTGAATCGCGAACCTGGCGCTTCGGTTCCCAGAGCGGCGGGCTGTCATCGGGTCGCGTGCAGACCCTGATGCGCGATCGCGAAGGAATTCTGTGGGTCGGCACCTGGCTCAACGGCGCCAGCTTGTTCGATCCGCGCACCGAAGCGATTGCCGAAATGCGCACCGAGGAAAAGGACGGCGTTCGACTGCCCGGAAGCGCGGTTCCCGCTGTCTTCACCGATAGCGACGGCAGTGTGTGGCTGGGCGTGCTTGAAAATGGAGGTCTCGTCCATTTCGATATGCAACGTGGCGTGTTGCGTCGATTTGCGCCGGAGCCGGGTGTGGAAGGCTCGCTGCCCAACAGTGTCGTGCAACACATGCTCCGCGACGGCAATGGGCGGCTCTGGGTTGCCACCGCAGGCGGTGGTCTTGCATTTCTCGATCCGGGCAGCGAACGCTTTGGCGTGCTGCGTCACGATCCCGGCAACTCTGGCAGTTTGCCCGGCGACACGATCCAGCGTTTGCTGATTACGCGCACTGGCGACTTCTGGGTGGGGACTCTCGAAAGCGGCGCTGCGCTGCGTTGTTCGACGTGTTCAACATTTCAGCGGTTTGGTACCGACGTCCTCGGCGGCCTTTCGATCAACACGATGTTTGAGGACAGCGCCGGGGACATCTGGATTGGACTCCGGCCCGGTGGCCTTGTCCGCTACCGGCCGCAATCAGGCAAGTTTGAGCATTGGGACGCGCAGCCGGGTGTCGACGGCGCGCTTAGCCACAGCGCCGTGTCGGTCGTCGTCGAGGACTCGAAAGGGCGGCTATGGGCCGGCACCATGGGCGGCGGCATCAACCGGGTGGTATTAGGCCCGCAACGCCGCGTCCAGGGCTTCGAAGCCTTTGCCGCTCGCGATGGATTGGGCGCTGATGCGGTAGGCGGAATCCTCGAGGACAGTGCGGGCACACTCTGGATCAGCACGACCGGAGGGCTCAGCCACTTCGATCCCGCCACTCGTCAGTCGGTCAACTTCGGCACGTCGGAAGGCGCGCAGTCGTGGGGATACTTTGTAGGAGCTTACGACCGCCTGCCCGATGGTCGCTTGCTGTTCGGCGGCCTGCGCGGCGTGACCGTGCTCGAACCTGCGCGTGCCCGCAAGATCGAAACGGCGCCGTCAGTGGTCATTACGAACGTGCAGGCGGGTCAGGGCAGCGGGCCCGATGGCGATGGTTTGCAGTTGGCATCCTCGCAGACGCCGACGGGAGCCGCGGGCTTGCGGTTACGACCCGGCGTCAACGACCTGGCACTGGAAATTTCAGCGTTGCGCTACGCGGCACCGCTGGAACTCGAGTACGCGTATCGGCTCGATGGCTACGATGCAAACTGGGTCGAGACCAGTACTCGCCGGCGACTGGCCATGTACTCGAATCTGCCGCCGGGCGAGTACCTGTTCCGGGCGCGTGCCCGGTATCGCTCGGCCGGGTGGGGGCCGGAAATCAAATTGCCGATACATCTTTTGACGCCCTGGCACCAGACAGCACTCGCACGCTCGTTGTTCGGGCTTGCACTGCTGACGATGCTGGTGCTGCCCTTATGGCTGATCCGGCAACGATTGCGCGAGCGCGAGCGCGCAGCTACGAAATTGGCGTATAGCGAGAATCGACTGCGCCGTGCGTTGCATGCTTCCGGCGACGAATTGTGGGACGCGGATTTGCGCACCGGTGGCGGCATCGAGCGTATCAATCCGATCGCGCACATCCTGCCTGCGAACGAAACATTCGTGCGCTCGTTCGACAACTTTTACGCGGCGATTCATCCGGAGGATCGCGACGCGTTCAGTCTGGCACTGCGCCAGCACGTACGCGACGAGACGCCGGTGTTCGAATGCGCATATCGCGTGCAGCGCAACGACAGCGGCTGGGCCTGGCTCCGGTCGCGCGGACGCGTCAGCGGGCGCGATGATCAAGGCCGTGTCGTCCGGATGATCGGCACCACCGAAGACATCACCGCGCTCAAGGAAAGCGAACTTGCGTTGCAACGGCTCAACGAAGAGCTGGATCAGCGCGTCCACGATCGCACCGCCGACCTGACCCAGGCCAACGAGCACCTTCGCGTCACGATTGACGAACTGCATCTGGCAGAAAACCAGCTCGTGCAATCGGAAAAGCTGGCGGCGCTTGGCGGTCTGGTCGCAGGTGTAGCGCATGAGATCAACACCCCGCTTGGAATCAGCGTGACCGCAGCGTCGCATCTTGATCTCGAGACGCAGCGCTTCAATCGCATTGTGGGCTCCGGCGATCCGGATCCCGCGGCCTTCCAGCGCTATCGACAGATGGCCGTGGAAACCAGCCAGTTGATTCTGCGAAACCTATACCGTGCCGATCGGCTTGTGCGCAGTTTCAAGCAGGTGGCCGTCGATCAGGCCAGCGAGGCGCGGCGGCGGATCGATCTCGGTTCGTACATCGAGGAAATCATGCAGTCACTCAGGCCTGCTCTGAAGAAAACGGGGAACACGATCGAGCTGGGTGCCGTGGAGGGCATCTGGATGGACACGTATCCCGGCGCGCTTTATCAGATTCTG
>JBKJND010000343.1:0-5198 GCA_046596095.1 Ahniellaceae bacterium
GCGCGGATGCCCTTCGAAGTGCGCCTTGAGCGGATTCGTTGAACCGATCGGGTGGCGCTTGTTGGGGCCTTCGCCACCGGGACCCTGTACCTGCGCGTTGCCACCGTGGCAGTCGGTGCAGCCCAGCACGACAGATGGACTCGCGTGCATCGAAGCCGCGTCGCTTGCGGTATGGCAAGTCACACAACCGGCGCTCTTGGAATCGGCGTCAGCGCGGGACTGATGAGCAGGCGAGGGCGGCGCGGTGGTGTAGGTGCGTTCGACCGCCTCGGCTTCTTCGGCTGCGGCAATGCCCGCGCCGAGTAGCACCGGCACCAACAGGGTCAGCAGCAATGTCGCGTGGCGGGCGGTACGTTTCATCGAGCTATTTCCCGAGGCCATTCATGGTTCGACAGGGTCACCACGAACGGCTCATAGTCTGCGCCTAGAAGTTGAGGGTGACGTTGCCGAGGATTGAGTAATAGCTGTCGTCGTCGCCGTAGAGATCCTTGAGGCCATCGCCCGGTTCGAGCAGCGCCGCCGACAGACGCAACACCACGTTTTGCGTCATGAAGGGTCGCCAGATCCACGCGGTGGAAATATCGGTACCGATGCGGCGGTCGATGGGACTCTGGTTGCGCGCGACCTCGAGCACTGTGGTGTCGTCGAACCAGAGTTCGTTGACGTTGACCGACACGCGATGTTGAGCAGTCAAGTCGAAATCGGCGCCGAGACCGATGAGCCGGAGCCCGGGGTTCTCGAAATTCGACTGACCCTGCTCGCGCGAGGAACGCAGGCTAGGTATCAGCGAATTGCGACCCGACAGCGCAACGCCACCGCCACCAATCAGCGGAATATTCTGGCGAATCCAGTAACTGGTATCGGCGCCCGCAAAAATCGGGTTCTCGAAGATCGCGTCGTAACCTTGCGACTCGTCGTCGAACGGGTCGTCATCGCCGGAACTCCATGCCACCGACGCGCGTGCGCGGATCCAGTCGAAGTCCATCGACGCTTCGGCGGCGACAAAGCCGGCTTCGATGTCGGATGGCCGGCCAGTGAACGTGTTGAGGTTATCGCCCACCGCGGCGTAAGCCGACACGGTCAGGTTCACGCGGCCGAAGTGCCCGTCGCCGTTGTAGCCGAGATACACGACGTCGTACTCGCGCAACTGCTCGGTCCCGAGCGAGGACGGACGCTGAATAAAGCCGTTGCTGTCGAAAAACGCCTCGTCTTCGCGATTGCGGTTGTAGACGACAGTGCCCTGCGAGACGAAACCAATCGTCGGCCAATCCTGTCGATACAGGTTCGCGATGAAAATGTCGTCGTCGCGGAGCCCTTCGGAAACATCGTTGAGACCCGAGTTGAGGTCCTTCTCGACGCGGCGGAACCACGCGAGGTTGTACTGCCACTTGTTGTTGTCGCGATTGCCGAACAGGCGCGCGCCAAATTGCAGATCCTGGAACAGGAACCCACGGAAGTCGCTCGAGAACGGCTGGATGCCGAAGCGGAAGGCGTCGAAGTCGTAGCGGTCGGAAACGTCGCGCAGATGGCGATCGACGAACAGTTCCTGCACCGCCACAAAATAATCGTTGCGGTCGTTGCCGAGGCGCGGATCGACTTGCAGGATGCGCAGGTCATCGACGTCGACCCGGTTGTACTGGAAGCCGATCGTCGCGCGGTACTCCCACTCCGGCGGCTTGAAGGTCGTGTCGCCCTTGAAGTACACGACGCCGGCGAGAAACGTCTGCGCAAAAATCGTCTGGTCGATGCCCGCGAAAATATCGTTGGAGCCAGGATCGACCGTCCCCGAAGCTCCGACCGGCGTCGGGATCGAGCGCGGCTCGATGATGGTGTCGGAGATGCCGACCAGGCTCAGGAACCAGTCCTCTCCGTGGATCGGGATGTCGCCTTTCCAGACGTTCTGGTTGTACGGGTCGTACCAGGGGTACTTGAACCCGAGCGACTGCATGATGCGCCAGCGATCCGGCAGCGGTACGAACTCGCCGACCTGATCGACCGGTGCAGGCTCAATGGCATCCGGATTCTGGTCGGGATCCTCGACGCGGATATCGACCGGATGGCCGGGGCGCCGACGTGGGGGTGCGAGAAACGGATCGTAGGTGTCTCCCGGAAGCAGCGCCACGAAGTCGAAGAGACCGCTGGCGGGGATACTGAAGTCCTGCGCACCGACGACGGCGGGCGCGAGAGTGGCGGCGATCAGCAGTGCGAGCGCGCGACGATTCGTGTGAAAGACAGTCATGTCACAGCCCCGCGCAGACATTGGCTTGCTGCGAGTTGACGAAAGGCGCTTGCGGGCATTGCACGTAGCGCAGCCGCACGCCCTGCGGCACCAGCTGATCCGAGCGCCGCGCGACGGGTGCCTGATTGATGCCGCCGACTTGCGCCGCAGCACGCGACAATCCGAGGAACGACACCATGTCGTCCTGATCGATGCCGTCGCCGGAAACACCGACCCCGCCGACCAACTGATCGCCGCGATAGATCGGCACGCCGCCCGGGAAAATCTGGATGCCGTTGCGAATCTTGCTGCCCGACATGCCGGTGCAGTTGCCAGTCACCTGCAGCAACGCTTGCGGGGCACCGAGCGTGCCATCGCGAAAGCCAATGTAGGCGCCGAGTATCGACGCGATCTTGTTGTTGACGAGGTCGAGCTGGAGGCCGGTCGAAAACGGGCTCCACTGTGGGAAGGGTTTCGAGAACGGGCCTGGCCGCGTCATCAATATTCCGTCCGGAAAGTACGGCCGTGCGATGTTGCCGATCGCGCGCGGGGTGAACGCCCACATGCCGTCGCCAAACAGATTCGGCATCGCGAAGAATCCGCGCGCGTCGGTCACGTAATCGGCAAAGCGCACTCGCGTGGTGCCGGGAGTGCCGTTTGCATTGAGATACACCGCATCGGGTGCGGCGCTGAGTTCAGCCGCTGCATCGGGGTCGGAGAAAAACAATGCCGTGCGTGCTTTCTGCAGCGACACATCGAGGCCGAACATCGGCGCGTCGCGCGTTCGCGCCACCCCGAGCACGCCGCCGTTGAGATCGACCACGGAAACCGATACGCGCGCCTGCGAATCGGTCGGCCTGCGGATTTGTGCACGTGCCTCGTTAGCCACGCCGAGTGCCTGGCTCAAAATCGCCTGCACCTCGGCCTGGGTCAGCGAACCACCGCCAAGGCCAATTGCACCGCGTGGGGGAAAGCGATTCCCATTGAAGTTGCCGACCAGCACGAACGCATCGCGGCCAGGGAAAAACTCGGTGTCCGCGCGCACGCCGGATTCCGGCTGACCGAATACCGTACCGCGCACGATGCCGTTGGCTGCAGCAAAAAACAGCGGCACATCAAACAGCGCACCGCTCGTGCCGAGGCTTGCAAACGCCGGCGCCGTAGCCGGATCGCGCGCAAGGTTCGTGAAATCGACATCGCTGTATCGGAAGGTCTTGCCGTCGACCGTGATGCGCTCGCCGCGGCGGTCGAGCGGCGCACCGAAACCAAAAGTCGCCGCCGTCGCGATCAACTCATCGACATCGCGATCGAAATCGGAAGCGTCGAGGTCAAGTCCGTAAATGCCATCGGCAATGACGCCGACGCCGCCCACCACGGTGCCGCCCTTGTACAGCGGGAATCCGCCCGGATCCGCCGACAGTCCAAGCGGCGAGGGCTTCGGACCAAATGTCACGGAGCCCGTGAAACCGATCAGACCCAGCACCGGAGCCGGCAACGCGATGAGATCGGAACACGTGAGCTGCGAGAACTGCACGCCGAACAACGGCCCGCCGGGCGAGTTGAATTCGCGTGGATTGAAATGCTGCTGCACGATCTGGCTGGCCGTGCGCGTCGAGAACGCGTTGCCCTCGGACGAAAGGTACGCGCCAGTGACGGCTTTCGAGATCGCGGCCAGCTCGGTCGGGATGATCGAGATATTTTCGAGCCCGCCGGAGACGCCGCGTCCGGAAGTAATCGTTGCGGTCGTGCCCGCGCCCTGCATGCGATAGACACCAAGCACGTTGCCGACGCGATCGGTGACGGCGATGGTCGCGCGCGCGTTTTGCGCCTGCGCCTCATTGACGGCCTGCGCGATGACGCGCGCGGTCTCAGCAGGATCGAGAAAGGAATTTGCGTTGACACAGGAGCCAATGCACTCGACCGGTGCAGTCGGACCGGGTGCTGGTGCGGTGCCGACTGGACTGCCGGAGTTTCCCCCACCGCCGCACGCAACCAGCGCGCATGTGAGCACCCCGATAAAGCTGGCGCTGATCAAGCCCCTGCGGTTCGACCTCGACCCCATCTTTCCCCCTTCATCGTGATGTCGACGACATCGCAATGGTTCCCGTTGCCGCCGATCATACCCGCGCAAGTACCTTTTGCGGCAACTCGGAGACTGCCGTTGCACGGAACTACGGCAGCGAGATGAATCGGCAAGCTGTAATCGCGGCGGGGGAATACCGAATAGTAGTGTCGCCGCAACTACCGGACGCACCGCATGAACAGCTCGTCGCTTCGCAGCAGCATGACCTTTCCGCACGGGTTCCTCGACTTCCTGACGCTTACGCCCAAGCGTGGCCATTGGATCGGCGACTATGAAATGCAGCCCGCGCGGCTCGAGCGCTTCAACGCGTCGCTGCGCGCACTCAGCCCCGAGTCCCCGTCGTTGACGCTCGACCAGATGGCGACTGCTGCGCAGCGCGCGCTCGATCGCTATCCGAACGGGAACCAGCCCGCTTTCGTGACGTCGCGACTGGCGGCACTCGCAAGGCTGGACTCGCTGGCCGCTGACGTGGCGTGGGGCGCGGACGACGATCTCTGCGGCTACCTCCGGACCGTGCACGAGTACCTGGTGGAAACCGAAGACCTCATTCCGGATGAGTTGCCGGTGGTGGGCTTGCTGGACGATGCGGTACTGATCGACGTAACTTTGCAACTGGTGCGCGAGGATCTCGCGGAATACGAGGACTTCTGCCGCTTCCGACAGGTGGCCGCGGACTTCGCCAACATCCCCATCGGGGACACCGGCCTCACACGCGCACAGTGGCTCGAGGCCTTGATGCAATCGCGCGGCCGCAAGCCGCAGCGTTACGGCCACAGCCGCACCCGATCCGCGCCGGATCCGCGCATCTCGCTGTTCCACATCAATTGAATGCGTTTGCAGCAGCGCGAGTATGCTCACGGCGACCGCGCTGCGGAGACGTCAGTCGGTGTGGTCAAG
>JBKJND010000424.1:0-3489 GCA_046596095.1 Ahniellaceae bacterium
CGCTGCCGCCATCGAACACGCGACGCCGACTTCGCCCTGGCAGCCAACTTCGGCGCCGGAGATCGATGCGTTTTCCTTGTAGAGGATGCCGACCGCCGCCGCGGTCAGCAGGAAATCGAACACGCCCTGTTCGTTTGAATTCGGGATGAAACGATCGTAATAATGCAGCACCGACGGGATGATGCCTGCGGCGCCGTTGGTCGGCGCGGTGACGACGCGACCGCCGGCAGCGTTTTCCTCATTGACCGCCAGCGCGTAGAGATTCACCCAATCGAGCACCGTGAGCGGATCGCGCAGCGACGCTTCGGGTTGACTCGACAGCTCCGCGAACAGCGACGGCGCGCGACGCTTGACGTGCAGACCTCCCGGCAGCGTGCCGGACTGCGCGATGCCGCGCGCCACGCAGCGCTGCATCGCCGACCAGAGTTCGCGCAACCCTGCGCCGATCTCGTCCTCGCTGCGCCATACTTTTTCGTTCGCGAACATGATCCGGGCCATGGTCAGGCCGGAGCGCTCGCAGGTCGCGAGCAGTTCGTCGCCGCTGTGGAACGGATAGGGCAGATCGGTCGTGTCGGCGACGATGCGATCTTCAGCCGCTTCATCCTGATTGACGACGAAGCCGCCGCCGACAGAGTAGTAGTCGCGCGTCGCGATCAGCTTGTCCTCGGCATCGAACGCCGAGAAGCGCATGCCGTTGGTGTGATACGGCAATTTCTGGCGCTTGTTCATCACCAGATCGCGCTTTTCCTCGAACGCGATGGGATGACGACCGAGCAGATTGAGTTTTCTCTCGCTGCGTATTCGTTCCAGAGCGGCGGGGATGACGTCGGGATCGATGGCATTGGGCCAGTGTCCTTCGAGCCCCAGCAGCAAGGCCTTGTCGGTGCCGTGGCCGCGACCCGTCAGTGCCAGCGAACCAAACACCTCGGCGCGCACGCGCACAACGTCTTCGAGTCGCCCGGCCTCGAGCAGCCATTTTTCCGCGAAGCGTGCAGCCGCGCGCATTGGCCCCACCGTGTGCGAGGAGCTCGGTCCTATTCCAATCTTGAAGAGATCAAAGGTGCTGACGGCCATGCGTCTATTCTATCGAGACCGTATCGATTGAAGATCATGCCGCATAAACGCGGCGATGACGCAAGAAACTGGATTGCCGTCTGCGCGGGAATTACGAGGAGGACGCGTGAGCTTGACCCTCACCCTATTTGTGCGCGACGACTGCGCGCTCTGCGATGCAGCGATCGAGATCCTGGCCGCAGTGCGCGCGGGCGACTTTGCGAGCGTGTTCATCGACGACGATGCGATACTGGAGGCTTACTACGGCAGCCGCGTTCCAGTGCTGCGGAGCGCGGGCGGCTCCGAATTAGATTGGCCCTTTACCGTCGCGAGTCTCCGGACGTGGCTGGCTGCCGAGCCCCATTTCTGAGGAGAACACCAAATAACGCGTAGTTGCGGGGCGGGCACCGCCCGCCGCAGCCGCGCCGTGACGGCGGGCAGTGCCCGCCCTGCGACTGCCTGCTGCGCACTATCTGGCGACCCGCTCTGTAAACCCCTCCCAACTACGCGTTCATTGGCGTGTCGACGGGAAAGCTCGGCGAGCCGCTCGATATCACCTCCGGACGTGGATGCAGCCCTTTCTCGATGACCACGACGCTGTCGTAGAAGTGCATCGATTGGGTCGCGTGCGTGAACGGCCCGGGCGCGAAACTTTGCGGGTCGCGCGAGTGGTACGCGTTGAGTTCGTCGATCAGATGCTTGGCGAACTGCATGAACGTCGAATGCGCACGCAGACCGCCGCCGTACTCGCGCCAGTAACTCGTGTGCGTGTCTTCAACCAGGATCACACCGTCGGCCGCGACCGCGCCGAACAAGGCCTCGACCGTGCCGATTTGCTGCGGCATGGTGTGGCCGCCGTCGTCGATCAGGATGTCGATGGGACCGACCTGTTGCGCAAGTCGCCGCAGGAATGCCTGATCTCCCTGATCGCCGATGACGATCTCGATGCCGTCTTCGCCAAGATCGCGCAGGCGCGGATTGACATCGACGCCGATGATGCGCGCGCCGCTGCCGAAATATTCCTTCCACATCTGCAGTGAGCCGCCGTGATAGACGCCAATCTCGACGACCGTGGGCGAGCGTCCGCGATAGCGCTCGAAATGCCGATGATAAATGTCGAGGTAATGCCGCCACTTGGTCAGCAATCGACCCTCGTTGTTCTTGAAGTATTGCTGTAGCGGATTCATGGGTTGCGTTGCGTCTTGTGTCATGCGGGCTCTCGCGTGCCTCAGGGTTTGGGTGTCGTGGATGATGGGCGCGTTGCGGGCGCCGCAGCGCGAAGGTCGAGCGTGATTTTGACGGTGACGTTGTGGCCGATGGTCGCAGGATCGGCCCAGTCGCCAGTGCCAACGCCAAAATCGAGGCGATTGAGCACAGCGCTGGCCGTCAAGCGCGCCTTGCGCGCATCGCCGCTCCACGCAAATGGAAACGCCACCTTGCGCGTCTTGCCGCGCAATGCGAGCGTGCCCTGACATTGGAAGCGGCCCGCTGCGGCGCCAGCCTTGCACCCGTTCGCTCTGAAACGCGCGCGCGGAAATTTTTCCGTCCAGAAAAAATCCGCCGTCGGCAGCGCCTGATCGCGCTCCGCATTGTTGGTGTTCGCGGACGCAAGTTCGATGGCGACATCGAACGAGCCGGCAGCGGGAGCAAGCGGATCGAAGCGGATGCGCGGCGTGAAGCGCTCGAACCGGCCGGTGAATTCGCTGCCTTGCGAAGTCGCGACGAACTCGATTCGACTGCTCGCTGGCTGCGTGCGCCATTCCGCGCCACTGGCGGTCGAGGCCAGCAGGCAAGCCGCCAACCAGCCCCAACGACGAAAACAAGGTTTCATCGACGCGATCTCCCACCGGGCAGCATGCGGCGCAAAATGTCGTCGCGATTGAGCCAATGATGCTTGAGCGCGGCCAGCACATGCAGCGATACCAGTGCGATCAGCGTGTATGCGGTCCAGTGATGCACGGCGCGCGCCAGCGTCTTGAGTCCAGGGTCGGGGCCACTCAAGGCAGGCAACGACAGCCAGCCGAACCACTGCAACGGAAAGTTGGCTGCGGAGTTGAACAGCCATCCCGATAGCGGCATGACCACCAATGCCGCGTAAAGCAGAGCGTGACTGAGCGAGGCGGCGGCACGTTCCCACGTCGGCATGCCGAAAGGCATCTGCGGGCGTGACTTTTCGCTTGCGCGCCACGCGATCCGGATCGCCATGAGCGCGAGTACCGTGATGCCGATCGACTTGTGCAGTGCGTACACGCGCACCTTGTCCGGCGACAGGGGCAGATCGATCATCCAGAGGCCCACGCCGAGCATTGCAATCACCAGCAAGGCGACTGTCCAGTGCAGGAGTTTGGTGATGCCACCCCAACGGCGGTTGTCGCTGCGCAACGGCATGCCGAATCCTCGACGGTTCAAAGAGCGCAGCATGATCGCGCAGGACGC
>JBKJND010000067.1:0-5020 GCA_046596095.1 Ahniellaceae bacterium
GCTACGGTTTCCCTGAATTCATCCCGTTGTCATCCGACCCTTTCGGTATCGGCGTCACCTTGTCGATGAGTCCGCTGCTCTAACCATTGAGCTATAGGCCCTTGCGCGCATCGTAACCGCAGTCGACGTGCTCGCGCACAAGGCGCATGCCGGCGACGAGCAATCGCGTCGGCGCTTCCGTGACAAAGAGTTTCGCGAAGTGTCACCATGCCCCATCGGGGACGGCAGGATGGCCGTAGGGATGAACGACGCTGGGGGGGCCACGCCGTCGACAAGCGATGCCGAGCTGGTGGCTCGCATTGCAACGGGTGATCGCGGCGCAGAAAACGAATTCGTCGTTCGCTATCAGCGCGGTATCCGCACGCTGGTACGCCGCCACGCGCGCGCGGGCGATCCCATCGTCGACGATCTGGTGCAGGAAGTCCTGCAACACGTGCTCTGCCGGTTGCGCGAAGGCGCGCTGCGCGATACCGAAGCCCTCGCACCCTACGTGCGCTCCGCCGTCGTGTTCTCCACCACCGCCGAGTATCGCCGCCGCAGTCGTCGTGGAGAAGAAACGCTCGGCGAAGGATTCGACCCGCCGGGCGACGAGATCGGGCCGAGCGCCCTGGCCGAGCAGCGCGACGCGCAGGCTTGCGTCAGCCGCCTTGTGGCCGAGTTGCCCACGCCGCGTGATCGCGAGGTGCTGACGCGCTTCTATCTCAAGGAGCAGGCCAAGTCGGAAGTGTGCACGGCGCTCGACATCGACGAAGCGCATTTCCATCGGGTTGTGTTCCGTGCGCGCGAACGACTGCGAGCACTTTTGCTGCAATCCGGATTGGAGGTCGGCTGAGGTGAGACAAACCCACGCCCCGATGCACCTTGTATCCAGATGGCCTGCGTTGCGGCTTCCAGGCCACGCACCATGAGCGTTTTCGGATCAGGACCCGCGATGGATGCCCGTCTCGAACAGCAATGGCTGCGCCGCTACCTCGACCGGGAACTGGCGCCGGCGGAACTCGAATGGTTTGAAGCGTATGCGCTCGACAAGCCCGCGTTGCTCGATGCGATCGATACCGACACAACGCTGCGCGATGGCGTGTGCGCGTTGGGCGCCGACGTGGTGACGGATAGCGCGAGCGCGGACGCGGGCACTGCGTCCGTCGCGGCCCTGCCGCCGCGACGCCGTGCTTATGCGGCGCCGGCATGGATGGGCATGGCGGCTTCGCTGCTGCTCGGTGTGGGCGGCGGCTGGCTCGGACACAGCGCGTTGCGCAACTCCGCACCGCCCGATCTCATCGCGAATCCGCCGCGCCTCTTTTTTGACACGATGCGCGGCAGCGATATCGCGCCCCAACAGCAGCATGCCGGCAGCCTGTCGCCCTACATGCTTATCGAAGTGGCCGTACCGCCGGGCGCCGCCAACGTGCGGGTGGAAGTTGATGGCCACGCCTGGCCTTTGATCGCGTCATCCGAAAGCGTGGTGTCGTTCGTCGCCGGCCGCGAACGCCTCAACGCTGCGAAGTCGGTACTGGTTACGTATTCGCTGTCCGGCAAACCGCAATCGCGCGATCTGCGCCCACAACTGGGGGACTCGAAATGAACAACGCCGCAGCGGCACTCGCATACCTCGCGACATTGGCCTTGTCGGCTTGCGCAGTCACCCAAGGGGATGGATCGAAAGGTCTTGCTGAGCCCGCCGTCAGATTCGGTGGCGCCTGCGATTTCGCGAAAGCCGAAAAGGGCGTCTACCAGCCTGTCGAGACCGCCAAACTTGGACAGTGCATTCTCCTTCGGCCGCAAGTGGACGGCGTTCCGCCGAAGTTCTCTCGCGTGATCCCGGATAACGCCGAGCACCTGTTCACTACGGGCTGCACGGTGACCATTCAGCGCGTCGACAAGCAGCTGAAACCCTGCGAGCGAACCTCGCCTCTCGCCAAGGGTGACCAGTTCACAATCTTCGCCGACCCCAATGGCGGTTTGCAGGTTCTGTACAGGTACGCCGGCATACAGGAACCAGTTCTGGAACCGCTGGAGACGGTTCGCATTCCTGTTCCCGGAGGCGACGTCACGATGGCATACAAGGCAACCTTTCCAGGGCATCAGATTGACGAGAAGTACTACCTGTTTTTTTATCTGCAGAACCGTCCTACTGACCCTGCGGGCGATTCTTCGTTGAAGTTTTACGACGTTGAGCTCTTCAGCAGCAAGGACACATTCGACTGCAAGAAGGAACAACCCGGCAAGAATGTTTCGAAGCCAGTCGACTGTGCAACGGCCACGGGTCGAGCTTCCGAATGGGTCCCACTTGTCCCTCGCGCGCCGATCGAGGGCAGGCAAACGGGTTCTGCCGGTGGTGGCGAGCCTCCCAAAGATCCGTGATTCCGATCGGATGGCTGCTTGCAGGGATCGCGGCGAGCGGTCATCTGTCTGTCGTCCCTCCTCGCGCCTCTGACTCCGCCGCCGTACCTCGGGCGGCGTTCATGGAGCGGACCCTGGCCTGCGCATCGCCTTTCGCGCTCAGGTTGGCGGTCCCGCCGACCTCGGCGCTGACCTTGGTAGTCGGATCTGGTTCAACGGGCACCACGTGGCTCGAGGTCGCGGAACGTGGTCATGAAGTCGACGTGTCGAGTCCGAATGCGCTCGACGTGATCCAGGTTTCGCTACCGCCTCGGTTCGGGCAATCGTTTGTGCGATCAAGCGGCAAACACACGCTCGTGCTTCGGCGCGTCCTACCCTCGACTGGATCGCAGATTATCGAGTTGCGCCTCCGGTGCACTCTCGACGATGTCCACCTGGCAAGGCTTAGCTGGTTTCGTGAAGCGAGTCGTCTCACGGCCGTCGCGGGCGTGGCGGTGGAAGCCGCGCAAGTTGATTCATTGATGTCGGCCGTGTCGAGCTTGGCGCGGGCAGCTCCGGATTCGAAAACCCATGCCTTGGCCGCCCACATTCGCGCCCAGTTGTTCCTCATGAGCGGACACAGCGAGGATGCCGGGGCCGCTTTCGGGGTTGCCGAAGCTGCTTGGCGAGAATCCGGCGATGGCGAGCGCGCGGAAGTCGCACGCGCCGCCCGTCTGGAAGACTTGGTGCGCGCAGGCAGACATGAGCAAGTGGTCGCACTGGCCTTGCATCGGCCCGCAGTCCGGGAAGGCTACTGGCGATCTCGCACATGGTTTGCGCGCTGTGTGGGTCTTCGCTACTTGCATCGATTGCAGGAGGCACGGGCGTGTTTCAACTTGGCTGCTTTAAACTTCGAACAACTTGGCGAAGTGCCAGACCTCGTCGTGGCATTGCTGGACTTGGCGGATGTCGAACGCGTGCTGGGAGACGTCATGGGCGCAAAGCGACTCGCAACGCGCGCTGCCTTCCTGCCGAGCCTGCCGCAAATGGGCGTTCAGCGCGGGCGCGGTCAGTTGCTACTGGCCGATCTCGCGCTGGAACGTGGAGATGTCTCGGTCGCACTCGATCATTACCGAAAATCGCTGGGCGAATTCGCGTTGGCCGGCGACAAACGCTGGGAGGCGAGTGCGATGCTGCGCACGTCGCGGGTGTATCGGTTGCTCGGTGCGCAGGGCGAAGCCTATGAGCTGATCACTGGAGCGCTGGCGAAACTGTCCCCTGGCGACGCGCCCGCCAGGGTTGCGATGGCGCTGATGGACTTGGCGGATGTCGAGCACGGCCGTGCGCGATACGAGGTCGCGGAGCGGTGGTTGGTCGCAGCCGAGCACATCTATGGTCGGCTTGCGATGCCGATGGAGTTGGATGCCGTGCGCTTGCGCCGTGCACGCGGTGCACTCACGGATGGAAAATTACCCGACGCCGCTGCACTAAACGCCGCACGCGACAAGTCGATTGCATTCAATCGGATCGACTGGACATTGCTTGAAGCGGAGTTGGCTGCGAGCGAGAGTCAGTGCGCGCGGTCGCGAAGGTTGCTCGCGCGAGCTGCGGCGCAGTCACTTTCGCTGGCGCGGCAGATCGATCATGCGCGCGTGACTGCGATGTGCCTGCTGCGCGAGCGTGGCGCGCAAGCAGCCGAGTCGCATCTCGCCGAGACGGTGACGCGTGCGGTTGCGCTGGCGCGCGAAGTCGATGCGCCTGTGCTGCGCACCTTGCTTGCCAGGCGGCTGGAACCGCTTGCGCAGATGGCCACGGCGATGTTGTTGAAAGAGCCGTCGCCAGACACGGCCACGCTCGAGCGGCTGTGGTGGTGGCGCACGCTCGACGAGCAGATCGGCACCGCGACGGTTGCAGCCCAAACAAATGAGAAAGGCGCGCGCGAATTCGACGCGCTGCTCGCGCGTGAGTTGCTGGCGCCGGCGAGCGCAGCGACGCCGGTCGCCGCGACCCGCGAGTTGCTGTCGATTCTGGGGCGGGCCAGCACGCAAACAAAGCAAGCGAAAGCGCCCACCGCTTTGCGCACGCTCGCTGAAGTATCGGCGGGACTCGCAGCGGGCACCACGTTGCTTGCGCACCTTGATGGGGGCGAGCGCGGGGCCTGGCTGCGGATCGAACGCGAGCGAACGCGCGTCGGCGCGGCGCCGGGCGCGAGTGAGTTGCGTGCACGCGCCAGTCGTCTAAATGGTCTGCTGACTTCGCCGCAATCTTCGCTCGCCCGCATTGATGTCGAAGCGCGACGGTTGGGTGAGGTGCTGGGCGCACCCGACGGCAGTTCGACTCCCGAACGACTCCTGGTCTACGCGGGCAACGCCGCTGCGTCGCTGCCGTGGCCGGTGCTGCGCTGGCCGGGTGCGATCGATGAGCTTGGTGAGACGACGGAGATTGCATTGGTACGCGTTGGCGATAGCGACGAGCCGGCACCTCTCCAATCCCGCTCGCTGCAGATACTCGTCGCCGACCAGTCGTCTGCGGAGACGGGACTTGCGCGCCTCGCGAGTGCGTCGCGCGAACCCGCGCTGATCGCGGCAGCGCTGCGCGGTCGCGATGAGGCAATCACGCGCCTCGCGTCGAATTCCCGGCAGGCCGTGATCGCTGCGTTCGCCAAGCCCGCCGCGTGGTTGCATGTCGCCGCGCACGGCAC
>JBKJND010000271.1:0-3685 GCA_046596095.1 Ahniellaceae bacterium
CGTGGCGAAGCGGTGGGTTTGCCGACCGAGACGGTGTACGGACTCGCGGCGGATGCGCGCAACCTGGCAGCAATCACGCGCGTGTTTGCCTTGAAGGGACGGCCGCTCAAACACCCCTTGATCGTGCATCTGCCGGATGTCGACGCGCTGGGCGACTGGGCGATTGAGATTCCGGAGGAAGCGCGCCGACTTGCGGGAGCCTTTTGGCCAGGCCCTCTGACGCTGGTGTTGCGCCGCCATCCCTCGGTGCTGGATGTTGTCACGGGGGGTCAGCCGACGGTTGCCTTGCGCGTGCCCGCGCATCCGCTGGCGCAAGCCGTGCTGCAGGGATTCGGTAGCGGGCTGGTAGCGCCGTCGGCCAATCGTTTTGGCCATGTGAGTCCGACCACTGCCGCGCATGTGCGCGCCGAATTCGGCGACGCGTTGCCGCTGGTGCTCGACGGCGGCGCAAGCACAATCGGCATTGAGTCGAGCATTGTCGATCTGAGCGGCGCTGCGCCGCGCCTGCTGCGGCCGGGCATGCTCGCGGCGGCGGCGATCGAAAGCATGCTCGGCGTCCCGCTCGCGCGAGGCAACACCGATAGTTCACCACGCGTATCGGGAAGTCTCGAAAGCCACTACGCACCACGCACCCCGACGTACTGGATCGAGCACCAACCGGTTAGCGACAGTTTCGTTGAGACAATTCGTGAAGCCGCACGTTCGCGCGCCCTCGTGAACTACGCTGTGTTGCGCGTTGGCACGGCGCCATACGGCATGGCCGGTCGCGCACTCCCCTCCAACCCCGAAGAATACGCGCGCGGAATGTACGCAGCATTGCGGGAGCTCGACGCAGGCAACTTCGAAGGCATCCTCATTGAAGCCCCGCCCGACACCGAAGGCTGGCTCGCCATCCGCGACCGCCTCCGCCGCGCGTGCGCCCGCTGAAGTTTGCGGCATCGACCCCTCCCCATCCCTCCCCTGCAAGCAGGGGAGGGTGTTGTCGCGGTGTGCCTCAAACCAAAAAACAGGTTCCGCGTCGTGCGAAAGGGAGAAAGCCCGTTGCGGGAACTCCCTCCCCTGCGAGCAGGGGAGGGTTGGGGAGGGGTTGCAGCCGTGAATCAGCGGACGGCGTGGAAAGCCTCCGCCATGTCGATCAGGCGATTGGAAAATCCCCACTCGTTGTCGTACCAGCTCAGCACCTTGACCAGCGTGCCGTTCATCACGCGAGTCTGCGTTGCGTCGTAGATCGAGCTGCGCGGATCGTGGTTGAAATCGCTCGACACCAGCGGCTGCGTATTGATGCCAAGGATGCCTGCAAGCTCACCAACAGACGCCGCCAAAACTGCAGCATCGATTTCCGCAACCGACGTGGCGCGCGACGCGACGAAGGTGAGATCGACCACCGAGACGTTGATTGTCGGCACGCGCATCGCGAATCCATCGAGCTTTCCGTTGAGCTCAGGCAGCACCAGCCCGACCGCCGCAGCGGCGCCGGTCTTGGCCGGGATCTGGTTGTGCGCGGCGGCGCGCGCGCGGCGCAGGTCCGAGTGATACACGTCGGTCAGCACCTGGTCGTTGGTGTAGGCGTGGATCGTGGTCATGAGCCCGTGCTCGATGCCGATGGCCTTGTGTAGCACCTTCGCCAGCGGTGCGAGGCAATTGGTGGTGCAGCTCGCGTTCGAGATGACCTCGTGCGAAGCGCGCAGTTGATCGTGGTTGACGCCGAACACGAAGGTGCCGTCGACGTCCTTCTCGGCCGGTGCCGAGATGATCACCTTGCGCGCGCCGGCAGCGATGTGCGCGGAAGCTTTTGCCTTGGAGGTGAAGAGTCCCGTGCATTCGAGCACGATGTCCACATCCATCTCGCGCCACGGAAGCTTTGCAGGATCGCGCTCGGCGCACACGCGCACTCGGTCGCCGTTGACGAGAAGGTCGCCGCCGTCAACAGTAACGGTGCCGGGAAAGCGGCCATGCGCGGTGTCGTATTGCGTCAGGTGCGCGTTGGTGGCGGCGTCGCCGAGATCGTTGACTGCGACCACGCGAATGTCGTTTTCGCGTCCCGCCTCATACACGGCGCGCAGAACATTGCGGCCAATCCGTCCGAAACCATTGATCGCGATCTTGATCGCCATGCCTAACCTCACGTCGCTTGCGTAAAGCCCGCCATTGTACCGATGGCGTCGGTTGCAGCCGGCATGACTATTCGTGGGCGAAGCGCGGCAGCCAGACGAGCAGATGCGCGAGGCGTGCGCATACGTCGTTTTCCTGCAGCAGCAACTGGCGTTCGGCCGAACTCAGGGGTAATTCGTTCGCGAGCGTCCATGCGACCCATGCCGCGTCGTCAAAACGTGCTGCGGACGCGGAGCCGAGATCGCCGGTTGCGCGATCCGCCATGCGCCGGAGCAGCGTCGCGAGCAGACCGAATTCAGCGGGCAAGGGCAGCGGTTCGTTGAGCGGCAGCGGCTCCACTTGCCCGATCAACAATCCCGTATCCCGCACACGCACTTGCGCGACCCGCACGCGTTGGCCACCACGTACGCGAATGCCCAGCAAACCGTCGGGCAATGTCCAGAAATCCTCGATCAAAGCCTCGCAGCCGATCGACGCGGGCACTGCGGGCGCGCCGACCTCGAGGCCTTCCAGAATGAGGCAGATGGCAAACCCGCGACCGGCGCGACCGCACTCGCCGATCATGTCGAGATAACGCCGCTCGAAAATGCGCAGATCCATCGTGCAGCCCGGGAGCAGCACGGCGGACAGCGGAAACAGGGGCAACTCGTCCGTGCGCATGCGCCGCCGCCGTGATCGGGAACGAAACGATATGCGGTCTACATCTCGTCCGGCAACACCTCGACGCGACCATCCTTGTAAACCTTGATCGCGATATAGCGCGGTCCGCCCGGCAGCACACCGAACATCATCATGCGGAAGTGATCGCCGTTATCGGCCATGTGCTTGAGGAAAAATGATTGGGTCGCTTCTTCGCTGAAGCCGTTCATGGTCGCGTAGTGCTTGAACGCGGCTTGGCCGGTCGTCCACGCTTCGACGTCAGTGGAGGCTGGCCCTGACGGCGGCATCGCGTGCTTGGCCAATGTCTCCGGAGGAGCGGTAGGCACAAAATGGGGATTGCCAAAGGGATCCGTGGCCGCGCCAACGGGCGCACCGATTGGCGCGGCGGAGGTGCGCGGCGCGACTGTGGGGGGCTTGGGATGGAACACGACTTTCTTCTCCGGCACAGGCTGCGGCTGCGGCTCCGGCTCGTCGCGCGAACATCCAATGGCCGCGACCGACAAGGCGAGCACGGCGGCGGCGATGAGTCGTATGGGCAAATGAATCATGTTGTCGTTTCCTTGTTCAAAGTCGTCTGGTTCAAAGTCGTCTCGTTCAAATCGGGTGGTTCAAAGCGGGCGTCTGCAAGGCGAATTCTGCTTGCCCGGAGCGTCCTTGGACCAGCCAATCGGCAAAACGTTGCGGCGCACCGTCAAATCCACCATTGCTCATGAATACGCAGACGTCGCCAGCGCGAATTGCGCTGCCCATCTCGGACAGCAGCGTAGCGGCATCGTCGACAGCGCGACCACGGTCCGCGAGGCCGGTCAGAACGGCGTTCACGTCCCATGCCGCGCCCGGTCGGTGCAGCAGCCACACTTCGTCGGCCTGCGCGAGAGCGCCAGGCAGCTCGGCCTGATGCGCGCCGGCGCGC
>JBKJND010000431.1:0-5838 GCA_046596095.1 Ahniellaceae bacterium
CGTCGGAGCCGATGCTCATGTAGCAACGCAGCGGATCGAGCACACGCGCGCTGTGCCCGCGTTTGCGCGCTGCCTCGAGCAGGCTTTGCGTCGAATAAAGCTTGCTGTTGCGCGAGAGAATGGCCAGCTTCATCGTTGCGATTCCGTAGTGTCGAGCGAGCGAGAAAGCGAGCAGCCGCGCTTCGTTCAGCGGCGTTTGGGGCGACGCAGCTTGGCCGGTTCGCCGAACACGAAGGCGCGCGACGGATCGATCAGCAGGCGCCCCGCCATCGCGGTGCGACCCAGCAGCATCGGGAACAGCATATTGCGGCGACTGGTGAGATTTATTTCAACCGGCCAACTACGCTCTGCCAGCTCGATGGGTGTGCGAATGAACACCCGCTCCGCAGTGTGTCCGCCGGAGTCGGTCACAGGACGACGATCGACGATTTGCGCCGTACTGAAGTGCGGTTCCGGCACGCCGGGGACTCCCAGCTGCACCGCAAACCGGATCCACGGCGCGCCGCCTTCGATGAATTCCTCCGCGAGCTCGACGTGCAGCGCAGACGAGCGCGCACCGGAATCGATCTTGGCGCGAATCGCCACAATGCCGAGCGCCGGCAATGCGAGAATTTCCCGCCAGCCGACGACGACGGGTGCAACATCCAGCGGCTTCGCGATCATGGGCCGTCCAGCGAGGGAAAATGTGGAGCGGGTGAAGGGAATCGAACCCTCGTCAGCAGCTTGGGAAGCTGCAGCTCTACCATTGAGCTACACCCGCAGCTTTGTGCGGACGCTGCCTGCAAGCGTCACACGCCGCAAGCAACGCGCTCAGGGTAGCCGTCGGCGCGCGCGCGCGGCAAGTGCGCCATGTGCCAACCGGGCGATGCGCGCGGGTGCGTCAGGTCGGCAGAGCCGACCTGACCTACGATGAAACTGCGTGCTTTGGTAGGTCAGGTCGCGCAGCGACCTGACGATTGAGGTCAATTGAGGGCGGGGAAGCGCAGCTGGAAACACGATCCGCCGAGCGCGGTCGAGGTTGTGACCTGAAGCTCGCCGCGATAGTCGCGAATCAGGTTGTCGACGATGGCAAGGCCGAGGCCGTGCCCTTCCACGCGTTCGTCGCCACGCACGCCACGCTGGAGGATTCGCTCGACCTCGACATCATCGAGGCCCGCGCCATCATCCTCGACCTGCACCTCGATGCCATCGCGACGCCGGCCAGGGATGGTGCGGGTCGTCAACAGCACCCTGCGTTTGGCCCACTTGAAAGCGTTGTCGAGCACGTTGCCGAGGATCTCCATCAAATCGCCGCGATCCCCGAAGAAGCACGCATCCGGCGCCAGTTCGAACTCGCACAGGATTCCACGTGCGACGTGCACTTTTTCCAGGCTGCCGACCAGCTCGTCGGCCACTTCAGAAACCGACACGGGCGCCGAAAACGTCGTATGGCCGGCAGTGACGGCGCGCGAGAGCTGATAGGCAACGATATCGTCCATCCGCCTTACCTGGTCGGACACGACTTGCTCGAGCGCCGCGCTGTCGCCGGGATTGTCGAGTGCGTTGCGGATCACCGCGAGCGGCGTCTTGAGGCTATGCGCGAGATCGCTCATGCGGTGCCGGTTGCGCACCCGTTGCTCACGCTCGCTGTCGATGAAATCGTTGATGCTGTGCGTCAATGTGCGTAGCTCGGCGGGATAGTCGTCGGCGAGTTGCTCGATGGTGCCGCGCTCGATGCGCGCGACGTCCCGTCCGACCCGACGCAAGGGTATGAGGCTCCAGCGCAATGCAGTCAGCAGTACCGCCACCACCAACACCGCCGCAATTGTCAGCCAGATCCACAAGGTGCGGCGGAACACCTGCAGCTGGTTGCGCAGGTGCGTGTCGTCTTCGATAACGTGAAACGTCAGAGGCAAGGGCTTGCCGTTCGGCACGTCCCATTCGATCCCCATGCTCTCGACGTAAATAGAACCGGACTCGGTCTCGATCGGCCCGATGAACCGCTCCTCGTTGCGCGCGAGAATGTCGTCGACGGGCAACTTGAGTCCGATCGCCGACGGCGAGCGCCAGCGGTTGTCGCCGCCCTTGACCGCCGCGTACACACCAGAATGCGGAATGTCGAATCTCGGGTCCGGCGCGACTTCGGGCAGGATCAACTGACCCGCAACGTTGACGTCGGAACCGGACAGGTACGAATGGATGTGCGATCGCAGTCGATCCTGCATCGCGCGCACCGCCGAATCGTAGAATGCGCGATCCAGCGCGTAGCCGGTCAGGCCGAGAAACACCACCAGCGCGAGGATGGCCGACAGCGCCACTCGCGCGGTGAGGGAAAGCGATTCAATGCGCATGCGGCGTCCGCCGCAGCCTCAAGCGGTCCGCGGAATGGCAAACCGGTAACCGCGTCCGCGTACCGTCTCGATCGGCTTGATTTCGCCGTCGGGGTCGAGCTTGCGCCGCAGCCTTCCGATGAACACTTCAAGCACATTGGAGTCGCGATCGAAATCCTGCTGGTAAATGTGCTCGGTGAGATCGGCCTTGGACACCAGCTCGCCGGCATGCAGCATCAGGTACTCGAGCACCTTGTATTCGTAGCTTGTGAGGTCGACCGCCTTGGTGTTGACCGAGACCGTCTGCGCGGTGGTGTCGAGCACCATCGGACCGCACTCGAGCACCGGCTTGGACCAGCCGGTGGCGCGTCGCACCAGCGCGTTGAGGCGCGCCAGCAGTTCCTCGACATGGAAGGGTTTGACCAGGTAATCGTCGGCGCCGGTCTTGAGTCCTTCGACCTTGTCCTGCCAGCTGGTGCGCGCGGTCAGGATCAGCACGGGATAGCGTGCGCCTTCCTCGCGCAAGGTCGTGATGAGTTCCATGCCGGACATCTTCGGCAAACCGAGATCGATGATGGCGACGTCGAACGGAACTTCGCGGCCGAGATAAAGGCCTTCTTCACCGTCCGCCGCAGCGTCCACGGCGTAACCCTCGCGCCGGAGGCGCGCAGCCAGCGTCTCGCGCAACGGCGCTTCGTCTTCAACCAGCAGGATACGCATGCGAAGCCCCTTTCAAAATTGTCGGTAATTGATTTGCATCAGGATGGGTTGGCATCATCGGTACCGACCACCTGCACGACGCGAACCGTGCCATCGGGTGTCAGCACCTTGATACGGTAAATGCGGCTGTCTCCAGTCGTCACGGTCTCCGCCGCGAGGATGCGACCGCCGGTATCGCGTTCGACCATCGCGACCGCGTCGCGCAAAGTGGCAGCGCCCTCAACATTGGACTGACCGTGGATGGCAGCCGCGCTGGCGGCAAGGAACACCCCCAGCAACAGGGCAGAAAGTCTCCGGAAAGTGCTCATGGGTGCGGTTTCGGGACAAGGAACATGGTGCAGACTAGGCAGGGCGCTTTGAATCGGTCCTGAACTTTCCTGAATGAAGTTGACGATTGACGCTTGCGCCCGCCGCCGATTCGCGCTGGGTCTGCCCCCGCGCCATTCCAGGACGACCGTCAAAAGACCTCTGCGACGCAACACCGCAGGCTCCCGCCCGCGGTCTCGATCTCGCCCAGCGGCACCGCGCCAATCGCGAATCCCGCGCGTTCAATGACCGCGCGCGACGCCGGACGCAGCGTGTCGGCGGCCCGCTCGCTGAGCCATGCGACCTGCGCATCGAGTGCGATGGCGTTGCCGCAAAACCCCTGTTTTTCCTCGGCATCGAGCCACACCACGTGCGGCGCATACGCGGCGGCGATGGCGTCTGCGGCTCGCGGATCCGCGAGCGCTTCAGGGCAGATCAAGAGCAGTTTCGAAGCCAGCACGGCCAGCACCACGTTGGTGTGGTATTCGCCGGACGCAAGTTCGAACACGAACGTGCGGCGCAAATCGAAAGCGTCGTGCATCGCGTGCGCACCGGCAAGGTTGCAGCGCTCGCTCAGCCCGCAATAGCCCATGCCGCGGCCGCGATCAATCGCGAGCGCACCGGTGAGTTCCGCCACGCAATCGGGATCGCGGTCGAGTCTGCGCACTGCGTAGCCGAGGCGCGTGCGAAAGAATCGCGGAATGTCGCGCCGCAACGTTTCGAGTTGCCGCTCGGGATGGCGCATCGCGCCGACAATCAAACGACCGTTGATCGTGCCAAACGCATTGTTCGGAAACACCGCGTCCGGGCTCGCCGCGTCGCCCTTGAAGCGCACCACCGGCACGCAACGATCGATGGCGCGGACGAGCGCCGCGTGCTCCTGATGCGCGCGCGTGCTGTCGGTGTCGTGTTCCGGCTGCATGTAGCGGTTGTCGCTGCGCGTCTCGTCCGACACGCGGAAACCGTCCGGCGATACCACCAGCGCCGCCTTTGCAGTGGGGCGGGCCGTCACCTCAAGCGGTGCGGTTGCGTGCGCGTGCGTGAATGCATCGACGCTTTCGAAGACCTGGGCCGCCCTCATGCCGCACGCGCCCAGAGCTGACTCGCGCCGACTGCGGCTGCGGCCTGCTCGACCAGATTCCAGTCTGCGCCTGCGCGATGCGCGCCTTCGCTTAATACTCGACGCCACGCACGCGCGCCCGGCAGGCCCTGGAACAAACCGAGCAGATGCCGCGTGATCTGCGCCAGATGTCCACCTTCTGCGAGATGCGCTTCGACGTGGGAACGCATGGCATCGAGCGCGTCGTGACGGCTGATCGGGGCACCGCCGAATAGGCGCGCATCGAGCACGGCCAGTACGTAGGGATCGTGATACGCGGTGCGGCCGAGCATCACGCCATCGAAGTTCTGGAGGTGCGCAATCGCGTCGTCGGGCGTTTCAATGCCGCCGTTGAGCACGATGCGCAGATCGGGTCGCGAGGCTTTTAATCGTGCGACGCGAACGTAATCGAGCGGCGGCACTTCGCGATTTTGTTTCGGCGACAAACCCTTGAGCCAGGCCTTGCGCGCGTGCACCACAAACGTTGTGCAGCCTGCCGCCGCCACCGTATCGACGAATGCGCAGAGTCCCGCCTCGTCGTCCATGTCGTCGACGCCGATGCGGCACTTGACCGTGATCGGCACGGATGCCGGGACTGCCGCGCGCATTGCCGCGACGCACTCGGCCACCACTGCCGGCTCGCGCATGAGGCAAGCGCCGAAGCGGCCCGCCTGCACGCGATCCGAAGGGCAACCGCAGTTGAGGTTGATCTCGTCGAAGCCGGCATCGACGCCGTGCCGCGCCGCAGTCGCCAGCAGCGCGGGCTCGCTGCCGCCGAGTTGCAACACCACCGGGTGCTCGAACGGGTCGCTGCGCAGCAAGCGCGCGCGATCGCCATGGACCACCGCCGCCGCGGTCAGCATTTCCGTGTACAGCAGCGCATGCGGCGCAAGGATGCGATGGAAAGTCCGGCAATGCCGATCCGTCCAGTCCATCATCGGCGCAACCGACAATCGCGTCGAAGGCAGGGCATTGGAGGCTGAGGCGTTCATCAGCCCTCCATTGTAAAGGAGAGGTGCTCGACCTCGAATTGGTCGTCGCCGACTGAGGGCAAGGATCAAGGTGGCGGCGGTGCGAGAAAGAGCAGGCCGACGCCGGTTCGGTGGCGATGTAGCGCAGCGCTGTGGCGTCGTCGCCGAGTTTTTGCGGGAGCTTGCCGACCTGCAACTGCATCGTGCACGACCGCCCAACTACAATGCGGCGCATGCAGATCACTCTAAACGGCGAACCGCTCGACCTTCAGCAGCGGCTCACCCTGGCCGAACTTGTCGATCAACAAGGCCTCCGCGAAGCGCGCGTCGCGATCGAGGTCAATGGCGCAATCGCGCCGCGCAGCCAGTACCACTGCTGGCAAGTCCAGCCCGGCGACCGCATCGAGATCGTCCGGGCATTGGGAGGGGGGTG
>JBKJND010000464.1:0-3190 GCA_046596095.1 Ahniellaceae bacterium
ATACAAGGAAGTGGTGCGCGTGTTCACGCGCATGCTCGACAACGTGGTCGAGGTCAACGGCCTGCCGCTGGAGCAGCAGCGCGCCGAGATCCTGCGCAAGCGCCGGCATGGCATGGGCTATCTCGGGCTTGGCTCGACCTTGACCATGCTGCGCATGCCTTACGGATCGCCGGAGTCGCTTCGGTTCACCGAAGACGTCTCGCGCGAGATGGCGCTGGCGGGCTGGCGCGAAGCGCTCGATCTTGCAAAAGAAAAAGGCCCCGCGCCGATCATGGATGAAGAGTTCGAGGTCACCAGCGAAATGCTGCGTCTGCGGCCGGAAATGGCAGCGGATGGTTTCACCGAGGGTGACGCCATCAAGGGCCGCATCCTGCATTCGCGCTATTCGCGCTACATGCAGCGCGTCGCTGCGGTCGCGCCTGAGCTGGTCGATGAACTGGCGACGCACGGCGCGCGGTTTACTCACCACACGTCGATCGCGCCGACCGGAACGATTTCCTTGAGTCTCGCCAACAATGCCTCCAACGGCATCGAGCCTTCGTTCGCGCACCAGTACTCGCGCAACATCATTCGCGAAGGCAAGAAGTCAAAGGAAAAAGTCGACGTGCTGAGCTACGAGTTGCTGGCGTATCGCACGCTCGTCAATCCACGGGCGCTGGCGCACACGGACGACGCAGCATTCAAGCTGCCGGACTACTTCAACAGCGCGGACGACATCACGCCAAGAGCCCACGTCGACGTCCAGGCGGCCGCGCAGAAGTGGATCGATTCGTCGATCTCGAAGACCGCGAATGTGCCGACCGACTACCCGTTTGCCGACTTCAAGGACATCTATACCTACGCGCACGCGCAGGGCCTCAAGGGCTGTACGACATTCCGTTTCAACCCGGCCGCTTTCCAGGGCGTGCTGGTCAAGGAAACCGACCTCGAGAACACTGTCTATCGTTTCGAGCTGGATGATGGCACTGTGGTCGAGGCACGGGGCAACGAGGAGATTGAATACGACGGTGAGATGCATACCGCCGCCAATCTTTTCGATGCACTCAAAGAGGGTTACTACGGCAAGTTCTGAGGAAGCGCTTCCAAAGTTCCGACTCCGTCCAAACCCCAGCCAAATGGCAAACCAGCAGCATCAACCAACTCCGGAGAATTGAAATGGCAACTCGCAAGAAGAAGAGCGACACAGGCGTCATCGCGACGATAGGTCACGCGGCTGACGTGGCAGTGCACAAGGCGCAGGACGTGGGTCAGGCAATCGCCTCGGGCGCGTCCAGCGCTGCAAGCGCGATCAAGAAAGGCGCCACCAAGGTTGGCAAGGCGGTCGCCAAGCAGGCCGGCGTCGCCAAGAAGGCGGCGGGCAAAGCTGTGGCCAACGTCAAGCGCAAGGCCACTGCGGCGAAGAAGAGCGCCAAGACGACGAAGTCCAACGTCAAGCGCAAGGTGACGATCGCGAAGAAGTCGGCGGCGAAGAAAGTCTCGGCGACCAAGGGCAAGGTCACGCGCAAGGTTGGCGCGGTCAAGAAGGACGTGAAGCAGGCGGTCGCGAATGTGAAGCGCAAGGCCACCATTGCGAAGAAGACCGCGGTGCGCAAGGTTGCGGCGAAGAAAGGCGCCGCGACAAAAGCGAAGAAGACCGCAGTGCGCAAAGTCGCCGCGAAGAAAGGTGCGGCAACGAAGGCCAGAAAGACCGCTGCCAAGAAGAAGTAACCCCGCTGATTGAGCGGTAGAGGCACCTCGCGCCGGCGCCTGCAAAAGGCCGGCGCGGTTTCCAATTCATTGAATCAACATCAAGTTGAACACGGCACGGGATTGAAACGCAGCGATGGCCATCCGGATCGACCGCAAGATCAAGAACTACTCGGTGCAGAAGCCCGGCGACGCGAGCGCGCCGAACGCGCCCGCTCTGCCCACATCGCTGCCGGTGGCGTCTGCGCTGGCCGAAGTCATCCAGATGAGCGAGGCGCTCGAGCGCCCCGACACGCTGGTCGGCGCGACCTACAAAGTCAAATCACCGCTGTTCGAACATGCGCTCTACGTCACCATCAACGACGTGGTGCTGAACGCGGGCACCGAGTACGAGCTTCGCCGTCCGTTCGAGATCTTCATCAACTCGAAAAACATGGATCACTTCCAGTGGATAGTGGCCCTCACGCGCATCATGTCGGCGGTATTCCGCAAGGGCGGCGACGTCACATTCCTGGTCGAAGAACTCAAAGCCGTATTCGATCCGCGCGGTGGTTACTTCAAGGCCGGCGGCGTGTACATGCCGTCGATCGTGGCCGAGATCGGCGCGGTCATTGAGCAGCACATGAAATCGATCGGGCTCATCCACGACCCGGAATTGAGCGACGACCAGCGTCGGCTCATTGCCGAGAAGCGCACCGCCTACGAAGCCCGCGCAAAAAAAAACTCTGAATTAAGCAAGACCGGCGACCAGTCGCGGAAGTCCTCTGCTGCAGGCAACGACTATTCGGCCCATGCGCCGCACACAATCGCGACGCATGCATCCGATGCCAGCGATGCGCAGCAGGCGGAGTCCGTTTCGGACTCAAGCGGTTTCCCTCTCGGCGCCACTCACTGCAACAAGTGCCACACCACCGCCGTGATCCTCATGGACGGCTGTGCCACCTGCCTGTCCTGCGGCTACTCCAAGTGTGGATGACCGCCGCGTTGGCCGGTTGAACTCTGGCGCGGTTCTCCTGCGCATCAAAACAGCGCACCACGCGCTCGCGTAGCCCAGCAGCAGCACCGCGCAAGGTGCGCACGACTGTGCATTGCGCGAAACTGTTCGGATGCGCGAATCCATCGCCGCCGAACCGGCGCCAAAGCCCCCCAGCGAGCCCGCCGCGGCGGAGTGTTGCGGCGATGGTTGCGCGCGTTGCGTGTTCGACGTCTACGACGAAGCAATGGAGCGTTATCGCGCAGCGCTCGCTGCATGGCAAGCGCGTCAACAAATGGTTATCCGTGAGATCGAGAAACGCGCTCCGCCGCCCGCAGCTTGAGGCTCGATCGTTCGATCAACTCGCAGGCGTGAGCTTCAGCAGTCGGCCGCCTGAACCGTCCTTCTGATCCTCCAGCACATAGATGGAGCCATCGGGCCCCTGCTCGACTTCGCGGATGCGTGCGCCCATGTCGTAACGTGCGGCCTCGCGTGCGCCGTTGCCATCGCCATCGAACTCGACCCGCATCA
>JBKJND010000073.1:0-2822 GCA_046596095.1 Ahniellaceae bacterium
CCCGCCAACCGGACTCCCGGACATCCCTCGTTCATCGAAAATCGATGTGCGCGATCGATCCGACCGCCTAAGACTGTCCGCGTACCGGCGTCGCTGCTGCGAGGCAAAGACAAATCGATCAGCGATCGCCGCCCCCAGCGCGGATGCCAATCTTCCTGGACCGCGCCGTTCGACGAGGATCGCGTTGTTTCAGTAAGCGCGTCGTTTGAGAACTAACGCTTCCGACCCTGAGTTGATGCTCGAAACTGCAACCTGACCGCAGTTTTCAGCGGCCGAGGTGCAGTGTCCAAAAGCGCTGCATGACAAGGTAGGTGAACGATCCTGACCAACCCAACAGCAGTAGTCCGTTGAGGACTTCGATGCTGGCAATCAGGCGCAGATCGCCGATTGGATAAATATCGCCCAACCCCAACGACGTATAAGTTTCGGCAGAAAAATACAGGTAGTCGTGCATGCCGCTGCCCCGGATGCCGGCGAATTCGCCCAAGCCCCAGTGCTCGACCGCAAACCAGTAGGCCGAACCGTAGAGGGCAATCTCGAGGACATGGAGCAGGATCACGCCAAAGATCACCAGAAGCATGCGTGGTCGTGGCGCCATCCGGATCTTTTCAATGGCCATCGACAGTACTCTCAGGCCTTCGTAATGCATCAGTACGGTCGACACCAGCAGCAGCATCGCGAGCAGAACGGTGGTGTACATGCCTTGTTCCTCATGCATCGGCGGAAGGGGACAGAGTGACGCGAGGCCAAGTCGGTTTCGGCGTGGCCTGCTCCACTGTTAACGTTTAAAGCAGAGGCCCGAGCAGCCGAAAGGCGTCCTCCGCGAGCTGGCGCCATTTGGGTCGACGTCGCCACGAACCCAGATCGAGTTGCTCGGAGTTGTCCAGATACTTGCACTGGAGCGAACGCAGGCGACCCGTGAAATCCGGGTCGTAGATAAACAACGAGATCTCGAAGTTCAGCCAGAAGCTGCGCATATCCAGGTTGACGGAACCAAAGATGCTTGTCTCGCCATCGATAGTCAGACTCTTGGTATGCAGCAGGCCACCCTTGAACAAGGCGATTCGTGCGCCACTGGACAGCAGGCCGTCAAAATTGGCGGCGCTGGCGAAGCGAACCAGGATCGAGTTGTTTCGGGCTGGAACCACTAGCGTCACATTGACGCCGCGTTGTGCGGCAGACCGCAGCGCGAGGAGTATCGACTCGTCAGGGACGAAGTACGGCGTCGTCATGACCAGATCGTTTCGGGATGCGTAGATCGCGGTCAACATGAGCTGGTGAATGGCTTCTGGCTGCAAGCCCGGACCGGAGGGAGCCACTTGAATCAGGCAGCCCGTCGACGCGCCGCCGCCGGCTACGGCCGGTGGCGCGAACTCGTCGCCGGTCTCTATCGACCAGTCGAGTGCGAAGACGCCTCCGAGCGCGGCGACGGCGGGACCGGTGATGCGGGCCATGGCATCGACCCATTCACCGGCGCCGGATTGCTGCTTGAAGAATCGCGGATCGACGAGATTCTGGCTGCCCGCGTAAGCAATGCAGTCGTCAATGACCACGATCTTGCGGTGATTGCGAAGGTCTGCCCGGGAGAACAGCGTGGGCATGAGACCCGTGGGGAGTGTGGCCCGGAAGTGGACTCCTGCATTGCGCAGACGGTCGACGAGTTCTCCTTTCAGAAATGCCTTGCTACCCAAGGCATCGCCGAGTGCCTTGCACTCAACGCCGCGGTGCGCTGCCCGCACGAGGGCGTCCACAACATCGACAGTCCGCCCGGCTCCGTGCCAGATGTAGAAAGAAAGGTGACACTTCTCCCGGGCGCCGTCGATATCCGCCACGATCGCGTCGAAGATCCGTTGAAAGTTGTCGAGCAACTCGATGCTGTTGCCGGCCAGTGCCGGGAAGCCGATAACCCCCTCGGCCAGACGATTGAGCGGCTGCACTTCAGCCGCCAGCTGCCGGACGGGCACGTGTTTCTGCCGCAGGCTGTCCTGCCAATGCCGCATGCCACCCGCGTGCGCCGCTGTTCGCGCAGCGCGACGCCGGCCGAGCCGCTTCTCGCCCACTAGCAGGTAGAGTCCAGCGCCAATGAAAGGCACGCTGAACATCACCGCGATCCAGGCGATCGAGACGCCGACCGGTGACCGCCGCGTGATCACGCGAAGCGACAACCCGACGGCAAGCAGCCAGTGTCCGACCAGAAGGGTCGTTGGGATCACGTGGGGGTTCATGCGCTCCCGTGGCCGAGGTTTGCGGTTTCGGGTCCAGCTTCAGCTACGGCGTGGAGGATGGCCTTGTGAGCAACTCTCGACAGGATCACGACGGCAAGGATACCTACCGCAAGCGCGCCGATGATCTCCAGATCGCGCAAGTGAGAGATTTGGGGGTCGCCGACGGCCGTCCGCAACAGGTGCTTGCCCGCGTGGCCCAGGTACACCTCGATGAAGAGATGCGGCCATAGCGCCACGCACGCGAGCAGGAAGCCCGGCAAGCGGACACCGGCAGCGCCGAGCAAGTAGCTGATGGTTGCGGGATTCAACGGTGTCAGTCGCAGCAATATCTGCAGGCGGATCTCGTCCCGCATGACGGCGCGCTGTATTGCGGCGAGTAACGGTCGGGTAGACAGGGTTCGCTGGATTCGCGCTCGCAGGAGTCGGCGCGCGAGCGCGTATTGCAGCACCCCGGCCAGCAGACTCCCTGCCACCGCCACCATGATTCCCAACGTCATTCCGAAGAGTGCACCGGCGGCAACACCGAACACGGATTCAGGCAGAAGCAACGAAGTTCCAAGGGCGAACAAGCCGACAAACGCAAGCACGCCCCACGGG
>JBKJND010000152.1:0-2674 GCA_046596095.1 Ahniellaceae bacterium
TGCCGCCTAACGCCCAAGCTCAGCGGCGGGCCGAGGACCCGTCCGCTGGAGCGCCTTGTTAGGCGGCAGAGAACCGGTCGCGCGTCGCCAAACGCTATCCTCATCATTCCTGCGAAAGGAGTCCGCATGTCCGCCTACGAACTCGCCCAGCTGAACATCGCAGTCATGAAGGAATCTCTTGAGTCGCCTGACATGGTCGACTTCGTTGCGAACCTCGATCGGATTAATGCGCTTGCCGAAAGCACGCCCGGATATGTTTGGCGCCTGCAGACCGAGGAAGGTGACGCAACGGCAATGCGTCCTATGGGCGACGACACGTTGGTCAACATGTCCGTTTGGCAAGACGTCGAGTCGTTGAACAAATACGTCTACGGGTCGGCGCACGTCGAGATCATGAAGCGCCGCAAGGAATGGTTCGAGCGCATGCGAGAGGCTTATGTGGTCCTCTGGTGGGTGCGCAAGGGGCATCGCCCGACTATCCCTGAGGCAATTGAAAGGCTTGAGCTCCTTCGTGCCAAGGGCCCAACCGAAGAAGCATTTGTGTTCCGACAAGCGTTCCCACCACCGGGCGCGCCGCAACCAAAGACTTCGTTCGGGTTCGGTGGCGAAGTGCCGCATCAGGTACTCGTAGGCGTCGCCGAGGATGTCGTCGTGCTCGGCGCGGATCTGCGAGAAGTCTAGCGCCGGGCTGGCGAAGATGTTGATCAGGCTGGTGAGATTGTCGACCTTTTCCTTGCCCTCGCCGAGCTTGTTCGAGTCATTGAAGTCGGGGAAGTCGGTGCGGGACAGTCGGGCATTGGCGTCTACCAGCGGCGCGATCACCTGCGTGTTGATCTTGTCCCCGATATCGCTCTTGCCGCGCAGCTCGAGCATGTCCTTGAAGCTCGCGCCCTTGGGGATCGTGACCGGCGGGGCGAAGTCGGCGCTGTTGCCGTACTTGTCGGTGATGTACTTGATGAACAGCATGAACAGGACGTAGTCCTTGTACTGGCTGGCATCCATTCCGCCGCGGAGCTGGTCGCACGACGCCCACAGGGAGGAGTACAGATCGGATTTCTTCAGAGCCATGGAATCTCTCGTGATGCGGCGGGCGTTCTTGTTGTCGAAGGGCTACGCCGCAGGCTTGGTCATGCAGATGGACATGCGGGACAGAGCACCCTTAGCGATGCCGCGAGGCTGGGCAGCAAAGTGTAGGGGGATGGCTGCCGCAAAATCTGGCGCGACTACTTCAGAAGGCGAGCGGCAGGGTTATCTTCGGCTTGCCCGGTTTGGAAGTAGCCAACGACACTCGCAACAGATCGATGCTCGGTCATTGCCATGACGGCTGGCAAGGACACACCCTGCTTTCCGGCCTCGGTCACGAAGCCGGAGCGAAGACTATGGCCCGCGAAATCCCCGACAAGCCCCGCCTTTGCGGCCCGCCGCTTGACGATCTTTGCTACCGATCCAGGCAGCAGGGCAGGGCCGATGCGATTCTTCCAGATCCGCCGAAAGATCGGACCCTCGGTGATTCCGGCAGCCTCCAGCCAGGCCGTCAACGCCTTCGCGCTGCGACCGAGGACCGGCTTGTCGGGCGTCGATCCTGTGGAAACACCGGCTTGCTGAGTCTTGCTGTGCTCGAGCCGGTAGATGTAGCTCTCGTCACCCGTTTTCCGAAGATCTTGCATATCCGCGACGGCAATCTCACTCCGCCGCCGACCGCCGCTGGCGAACCCAAAGCAGAGTAGGGCATCGTCGCGCAGCCCTTCGAGAGAGTCGTCACACGTCGCCAGCATCGCCTCCAGTTCCTGGCGGGTGATCGCGGTCTTTTTGGTCGGCCGTTCGCCGCGCTTGACCGATGAGCGCCTCGCACGGCTCAGCAGCGTGCGAACCGTGGGTAGTTCGCACGGATTGTCCAGTCGCTTGAGCTTGTGGGCGGTCGACAGCACGGCGACGCGCTGGGTCACGGTCGACAGCTTCAAGAGGCCAAGCTTCGCCTTTAGCCCTGCAGCAACGAGTGCCTGGTCGACCTCGGGCGGAAGCTCGGTGACGTAGCCAGCCTTGCTCCGGCGAAGGATGTGGTCGACCAGGAACTGGATGACCACCGCCTCGCTCAGTGGCAGCGTCATCTCCGCGCCGAACCGGGCCTGATACCAGCCGGCCCAGTAGCGTAGGGCCGTGGCGTAGCTGCGCGTGGTGTTGGCGGCAGCGGCTTCGGCGAGCAGCTCACGGACGGCATCGGCCGCTTTCGCGGCCAGCTGCTCCGGCAGGAGCAGTGTGGTGGCGGAGGCCGGCAGGACGGATAGAGCATTTTGTTGTTTCATACTATGTAGTATATAATACGAAATAGGGTGTGTAGTGGTGATAATCATCACTTATCGTTGGTACGAACGCCAGAGGGCAGGGCGGAACAGTAGGAGATCGAAATGGCGCGCACCGGCGTAACCGAAACTCAAGTCCACCAAGCTGCTGACGCGCTGTTGCGTGCTGGCGAGCGACCCACCATCGAGCGGGTCCGTGCGCTGCTCGGCACGGGATCGCCAAACACATTGATCCGCCTCCTGGATTCCTGGTGGTTGGCGTTGGGCACCCGGCTGACGGCCCAGGACGCGAAGCTCGCCTTACCCGACGCACCGCCTGAGGTGGTCAGCGCCGCTTCCACACTGTGGACTGGGGCGCTAGCGCACGCATCCGC
>JBKJND010000215.1:0-5949 GCA_046596095.1 Ahniellaceae bacterium
ACACACATCGCCAAAAGCAAAGCGAACAAAGGTGCGCCAACGCGCGCCGCTTGCGGCCAACGCTCGCGCAGCACCATCACGCCTTCCCACACACTCACCGCAAGCAAAGGCAGCACCGGCCAAAGCATGCGCGGATACTCGTTCGGCCAGGGCCATATCTGCAAAATTCCGAGCGCGGGTGGCAACAGCCACGCATCCAGTTTTCGGGTGCGCCAGCGCCGCCACCATCCGATCGCGCCGAGAATAAGTCCCACTGAGGCAATTGCCCAGGCCACTGCACCCGGCTCGGGATCGAGCAGTCGAGTGAGCGCGTCCGGAATGGCGAGGATCTGGATTTGCACAAATTCCCCGATCGATCCGAATCGTTCGCGCAACTGTGCGATCTCGAAAGAACTCGAGTAGGCGCCCCGGATTGGCAACGTGGCGCGCCAGCCATGCCAGATCAAGCCCGGAAGCAAAATTGCCAACGCACTCGCCATCGCGCGCAAGCCTCGGGGAGATTGCGCCGTGTGCCACTGCCACGCCGCATACGCAAGCGTCAGCGGCAACCCCGCGGTACGCACCAGCGGCAGCAATGCGGCCGCGAGCGCGCCAGCGAATCGCAGCCCCGAGTCGGCGGGCGAGGGCGTGCGTCGCACTGCTCCGAGCAGCGCTGTCGCGATCAGTGCCGCGAACAGCGACTCGGACACCGGATTGAGTGCGATGAGCAGAAAGCCCGGCAGTGCGATAGTCAGTGCCGTCACGACGATCGCGGCCCGGCCCCGCACCTCGTGTCCGAGCCAACTCGCGAAAGCGACCAACGCCCATGCGAAAGCGAGCCACGACATCCAATGCGCGCGCGCCGCGTGCGCCACGTCGGCTCCTGCGAGCGCGAGCCATGCGGAAAATCCCGCTGGCAACCGCGTGTGCATGAGCAGCGTGTGATCGCCGCCGTCGAACAGTCCGCGCAGCTGTGGCGCCAGAATGATGTATTCGATCGAATCCGAGAACGCGCCAATCTGTGGCGATCCCCATGGAACCCAGAGCAGCAACAGACTCGCGGCGATACCGATCGCAAGCGTGGCAAACCGTGTCGATCTTCCGCTTGCCCGGTTGGTTGAATCACTGGCCGTGCCAGACTGTTTGTGCCCGGAAGACAGATGTTTCGCGGTGAAATCCACGGCAGCGGCACGCTCGGATCTGGAGCGTCGACGCAAGCCAGGGCGAGTGGTGGAACCCATGAAAACCTTGAAAGGAATGATGAATTGCGACCGAGCTTAGCGGACGCCGAAGTGCCCCCGGTCGACCCGCGCTTCGCGGGCATCGATCGGCTGTACGGCGTGGGCAGCGTCGCGCTACTGGCGACGCGGCACGTTGCGATCATCGGCGTCGGTGGCGTCGGCGCATGGGCGGTCGAGGCGCTGGCCCGAAGTGGCGTCGGCGCGATGACGCTGATCGACGCGGACGAAGTCTGCATCGGCAATACCAACCGGCAGTCGCATGCGCTCGAAGGCCACTATGGCCGCTTGAAAGTTGATGCGCTCGCGGAACGCGTGCGCGCGATCAATCCGAGCTGCGTCGTCCGCGCGATTCCCTCGTTTGTGACACCCGCGAACCTGGCGCAGATTCTGGAACCCTCGTTCGACTTGATCCTCGATTGCTGCGACGCGTTTCGGGTCAAGGTCGAACTCATCGCGTACTGCCGACGCAACAAGCGGCCACTCATCGTCTGCGGCTCTGCGGGTGGGCGCACCGATGCCACCCGCATCCTCGTGCGCGATCTCAGCCGCACTGAACACGACGCGTTGCTGGCGATGATCCGGCGGAAGTTGCGCGGCGAGTTCAATTTCCCACGCAACAAGGACCGCTACTTTGGTGTGCCGGCGGTGTACTCACTGGAAAACGTGCGCTATGCGCAAGCGGATGGAACAGTGTGCGGTACGCGCCCGCAGTCGGCTGGCGATACGCTCAAGCTCGACTGCGGCGGCGGTCTTGGCACTGCGATGCACGTCACCGCGGCCTTCGCCATGGTCGCCGTCGGCAAGGCGCTCGAGCGTTTGCTTGTCCCTTAAATCGCTGCGCGCTACGAGCCGAGCTTGCTCGGGTCGGTTGGCCGATCGATCGCGACTCAGGGCGGCAGTCGGAGCAAGGCGCGCGCGTTGGCGGTGGTCGCGCGCGCGATGTCGGTCGGTGATTCGTCGCGCAGTGCCGCAACGGTGGCGAGCACGCCGGTCATGAACGCCGGCTCGTTGCGTTCGCCTTGTTTTCCGCACAGCGGCTGGTCTGGGGAATCGGTTTCGAGCACCAGTTGTTCGATGGGCAACTGCGCGACGATCGCGCGCAATCGTCGTGCGCGTGGATAGGTGACCGGCCCGCCGATACCGAGCAGCATGCCGATTTTGTGCAAGGCCCGCGCCTGATCCGGGCTGCCGGCAAAGCTGTGCACGATGCCGCGCACGCCTGGGACCTGCTTGAGCGCAGCGATGACGGCGTCCACCGCGCGCCGCGCGTGGATCACCAGTGGGAGGTCGAATTCACGGGCAAGCTTGATGTGGGTCGCGAACAGCAAGCCTTGCCGATCACGGTCGAGCGCAGGATCGAGAAAATCAAGCCCGCACTCGCCGATGGCCAGTGGTCGTTCTCGTTCGATCCATTTGCGCAAGAGTCCGAGGTGCTCCGGGCGGTGACACTCCAGCAGCAACGGGTGCAGGCCGTACGCAGCGTAGAGTCCTTGGTTCTCAGCGCACACGCGGCGGAGCTCGGGCCAGGTGTTCGCTTCAATGGCCGGAACCAGTTGCTCCGCAACGCCAGCAACGCGGGCGCGCGCGATGGCCGCGTCGCGATCCACGGCAAAACTGTCGACATCGATGTGGGAGTGGGTATCGAACAATCGCATGCACGCAGCATGCGTCGTGGCATGGTCGGCGGGCAAGCTGCGCGAATGCCGTCCATCCATCATCTTTGCGCCACAATTGGATTCCGCTTGTCCGGAAGGTGAATCATGCTGCGTCCAACGCCAGGCCTGTCTGCTTTGTTGTGGGTACTCCTGTTGCTCGGGTGCGACGAAGGTGCGCCGGTCGCGACCAGAGAGAACACATCGGGCGAATCCGCTGCGGCCGAGGCCGGCGAGGGTGCAACGGAGGCGGCGGCCTCGCCATTGGCAAGTGGTGCCAAGGATCTCCACGAAGTCACGGACCGGTACGAATACCGGGTGCGCTGGTCGTCGGAGCTCGCTGCAGATGCGGGCATGCAGGCGGCGGTGCGCGCGCTCGCGGACGATCGTTTGCAGGAGTTCCTGGAAGCGGCCAACGCGGCGCCCGCTGGCTCCAGTCGATGGACATTTGAACTCGAATTTACGACATGCCCGGGAACCAAGTCCCTGCGCTGCATCGCCGGCGATGGATCCATCCACTCCGGCGGCGCGCACCCACTGCCGATCATCGAACGCCTTTTGTACTCGCTGCCCCAGGCCACGGTGCTACGGCCGGATCAGTTGTTCACAGACGCGGACGCGGCGCTGCGTGCGATCAGTGTGCACGCCCGCGAACTTCTTCTGACGCAGCGCATCGCACAGGCGACGGTCTCGGGCGCGGCTGCCGACGCCGCTGCGCGCGCGGAGATGCGTGGAGAGATCGCCAGCGGCGCAGAGCCTTCCGCAGCGAACTATCGGCTAGCCGAACCCGTGGTCTCCGCATCGGGAAAAATAAACGCGCTCAAGTTTCTGTTCGCGCCGTATCAGGTCGCGTCCTATGCCGAAGGCACGCTGGTCGCGGAAGTGCCCGCGTCGGTGTTCGCGCAATGGTTACTGCCGGAATTCGCGGACGAATTTGTCACGCGTTGATGCGTGCAGCTATAGCAGCCACCAGGTTGCGAGCGCCAGGAAAACGCCCATACTCACCACGTCGGTCGCCGTGGTCAGAAAAATACTCGAAGCCGTCGCGGGATCGGCACCTGCGCGCTTGAGCAGGATCGGCACACCCGCGCCGGCGACCCCGCTCAACATGCACGAGGTCAGCATTGCGAGCCACGTGATCAGCGCCATGATCCAGGCATCGTCGCGGCCTTGTGCGTTGGCCATGAAAAACATGCCGGCACCCGCTACCAGGCCAGTCATGCTGCCGTTGAGCAAGCCGAGCCAGGCCTCCTTGCGCATCACGCTTCCGCCGGCGCCAGGCCGATAGTCGCCGAGTGTCATGCCCCGCAACGTCACCGCCAATGCCTGACAACCGGTGTTGCCGCATTGCCCCGCGAGCACCGGCAGAAACACCGCCAGCAGTACGATCTCGTTGATCGTGTCCTGAAACACGCCGACCACCGCAGCAGCGAGAAACGCGGTTACCAGATTGAGTTGCAGCCAGGGGTGCCTGGACTTCAGGCTGCGCTGCCACGGCGTTGCGATGCGCTCTTCCTTTTCGACGCCCACCATCGTGCCGGCCTGGGCGCTGATCTCGAACGCCTGTTGCTCGAACAGATGCTGGCCGCGCACGATGCCGACCAGATTGCCCGCCTCGGAGCACACCGGATACTCCGGGTAATGACGCGTAACGACTTCGCGCATGGCAGCCAGTTGCTCGCTTTCGGGCTTGAGCGAAAACGGATTCGGCGTCGCGATGTCGCCCAGCAAGGCACCAACAGGCGCGAACAACAAGTCGCGAAATGTGCTGACTCCGATGAGCCGACGTTCCTCGCCGAGGCAATAAATGTAGGTGATGAGATGATCCGCAATCAGGGCGCGCAAGCGTGCGACGACATCGGCCACTGGTGTGCTTGCGGCAAACGCGGCGATGGGCCGCTGCATAAGTCGGCCGACGCTGCCGTCTTCGTATCGCAGGTTGCTGACCCAATCACCAGCTACGTTGCGCGAGTCGGCAATCTGCGCAAGACGATGCTGATGCGCAGGCGTCAAGCGTTCCACGACCTCGACCGCTTGCGCGGGATTCATCTCGGAGAGCGCGTCGGTGGCGGCCTCGTCCGACAGCGCTTCCACCGCGTCGGCCGCGCCCTCGGGATCGAGATCGCGTAGCTGGGGACGCATTCCTCTGGTTTCGATCATGCCACGATCTCCAAGACGGGCCATCCGGGGCTGGCGCAAGAATTCTTGCGGGGCGGGCTGCCAAACAGTGCGTCGCAGGCCGGCGTATTGCGGGCACTGCCCGCTATCACGACGCAGGTGCGGCGGGCGATGCCCGCCCTACGATTGCGCACGGTTTGACCGACTCCCAAGTGACTTAACGCGGTGCGGAACGTGCGCGGCTGCGCGCGGTGCGCTCGTCCTCGTACACCGTTCCGCGGCTTTGCTTCCAGCTACCGAACAACAAAGTGGCAAGGCCGAGCAGAATCTCGTCGATGAAAGGAATGGCGTCGGGCACGATCAGATCGGCGACGAACAAGGCAGCGACCAGCAAAAAGAGCTGCGGAAAGCGCAGGCGGCGCGCAAAGGTGAGCACGAGGGCGATGGGATTCATCGGCGGTCCGTCAGCGTTCGAGGTCAAGCTACATTACTTTGGAATGGCGCGGTGCGTGCGAACCGCGTTGCCAAACGCGTACGCGACGGCAATAAGTGCAATCGTCCCCAGCAAGATCCACCATTCGTTGGCACCCAGCGTCGCGGCAATAGCGCATAGCGCCACGAAGGCAAACGGTGGCGCGATATTCTCTATGGCGCGCTGGCGCAGCGATGCCGCCGGATCGCGACGTGCAAGTCGCCATGCTGCCAGGGCAACCAGTGCGTAGAGCAGGCAATTGGCGCCGCCCGAGAGCAAAGCCAGCGTGGCGAAGTTGCCGAGCATCGCGAGCGTCCACGCCACGGCGGCGTGAGCAGCCAGTGCAACGACCGGCACCGCGCTCGTGCGCGAGACGAGCGCAAGCTTTGCCGGCAACTGACGGTCCCGCGCGAGCGCGTAGACCAGGCGCGACGTTCCAACCAGATTGCCTTGCAGAAACCCGAGCATCGAGATGGCAGCTGTGACC
>JBKJND010000235.1:0-7015 GCA_046596095.1 Ahniellaceae bacterium
AGGGTAGCCGCGCGCAAGCAGGGGCGGTGCGCCGCTTGCGGTTGGCGTCGGATGCGTGGCGCAACCGCTGAGGCAGGTGGCCACGACGGTGAGGAACACTGCGGCCGCGGCAACAGTTGCCCACCGGCTCGCAATGCTCCGAATTTTGCCTGCAACGCCTGCGGTCACGAAGACCTCCTAGTCACTCCCACGCGGAATACCTGCGGCACCGCGCGAACCGCACCGAACGGCAACGCGCCGATGCCGCGCGCGTCACCAAGGACCGCACCGAGCCCGTGCCCGCGGAAAAACCGCGCGTACCTGCAACAACAACGCGCTTCTGGCCGCGATCACTTCCGCGCCCGCGTCAAAGCCCGCCTACACCGCTTCGGCCATATCCGCCCCCGCCCACCGATCCCGCCACCCCAGTAAGTGGACCTGGCACCGTTTTTTTGGCGTTCCCCGCCAAGCCGTCCCGCGCCCGACGCCGGTCGCAACCGCGCGCACATGCAGGGGGGGACTACACAAAGTGCAACGGGCGCCGAAGCGCCCGTTGCGGAGTGCAGTATCGACGAACCCTGGTTCAGGGCGTTTCTTCGAAGCCGTCGCTGAAGAGGTTGTCGAACTGCACGACCTGCGCGCGCATTCCGTTGACGTTGTGGTGGTGCAGCAGCAACAGGCCACTCGAGCCGTTGGCCCGCAGGTTGGCCTGGTTGAAGCTCACCGGCAGCGTGGCACCGTCGATATCCGGGAACAGGACCGGTGAACCACCCGCTCCGCCGGTCGTGGTGATGCCCTGCGCACCGGAGTTGTAGTTAAACGGACCCGCTATCGATTGGAACGCACCGCCCGAAGCGCACGAAGTTGCGGGCGCGGCCAGCCGGATGCAAAGGGGATTGAAGCCTGGGCAGACCGCCAACGCATAACGGAATGTAGTGTCGCCGGCGGCGAGGCCGAGATCCGCAGCGGTGGCGCTGAAGAAGGCCACGTTGGTGTCGTGCACGGCCGTGTCGGCGACCGCCGCGCTGACCAGATTCAAGAACCTCGGCGATGCAGCGACGCCGAAATTCACGCTGGCAGGAGGAGTCGGATTGAACACGCCCGACATGAAGGTGTCCTGCCCGCTGACGTTCTGACCGGCGAGTCTTGCAAACTGGCCAAGATCGCTGGAAAACACGACGCGATCGAAGACGCCGTCTTCGTTGTTGTCAATGCAGACGTTGAAGGCTACGTTGCCGAGGGTCGCCCATTCTCCGAATGTCGAGATTCCGAACAAGTAGGAACTCGTCGCCGGATCGAAGTTCAAGCCGGCGTACTGGATGCTGGCGTAGCCCGGCAGTGCCGGATTCAGGACGCCGCGCACCTGCAGCTCGAACGGCGACACCAGGGATTCCTGTTCCGTGGCGCGAGCCGCAGTGCAGGTGCCGGTGCCAGCAGTTCCGGAGCACACATCATCGCCACTGAGCGCCAGGGAAACCGACCCCGATGGTGGCGCGCCAATCGGGAAAATGAGCTGCGACTGCATCCTGGAATGCGGCCGTATACCAGCGCTGAGTGCAACGCGCGCACGCTCTGTTCCGGCCTGCGATACCTTGAGCAGCGCGGATTCCTCGGCGATGTAATGCCGTGCCACCGACCCGAACGCTTGCAGCGAAGCGGGTGCACCGACGGCCTGCGTTGGCGACATGGTTGGATCGATGCTGCGGTCCATCTGGTCGACGTTCGCTGTCAGGCGCACGACAACCGTGATCGATCCGGGGCCCGGGATGGTTACCGTGCTCGGTCCGTCGATGGAGTAGGCGACACCCGGAGCGTTCAACACTGTGTCGATGGAGAGGTCGACCGTAGCCGGTGCGGCGCGCCGATTAACGATGCGCACGTTCGCGGTCTTGGTGGGGGCGCTGCTGGTCGGCTCGAAGTCGAAGGCGACTCCGCCCGCGCCTTCTTCGTCAGCGTTGTAGGCAAGGATCTGGCCGGACGCCGCGAGCGCCACATTCATGCGACCCGAGCCCACGCGGGATGCTGGGTAGCGCGCCAGCGTGCCGTTTGGACCAATGCTCACGTCGTGCGCGGCGGAGCTCAGGGCGATCGCCTTGAGCTCTTCCGGGGACCGGGTCGGATTGAGCTGGCGCAACAGCGCCATCATGCCCGCGACGTGCGGCGCGGCCATCGAGGTTCCGCTGATGTTGAGGCTTGCTCCGCCCGGAATGAACCCGGTCGGGTTGGGCGTTATGCAACCGGTCGACGGCGCAACATTCGTACAGGTGATACCGGTCTGCACCGAAATGATGCTGGTGCCCGGCGCCGCCATGTCGGGCTTCAGCCGGAACGCCGACCCACCGCCGCGCGACCCGCGCGAAGTGAAGCCACTCGCCGTGTCTGCGCCAGTGAACATGGTGAGATTGACCGGAGCGGCGAAGTTGGCGCGAATATTGTTGGCGCTGGCCAAATTCACCGAAACCACGGGAATGTTTACTGCGGGCACCGCAGGATCGTCGCCCATGCCCGGCGCAACGGTCGGGTTGCCGCTGGTGGCAACGTTGCCGATTACGACACCGATGGCTCCGGCGAGCTCGGCGTGCCGCGCCTTGAGCTTGAAGCCGCAGGTGCCGCGGTCGATGAACGCAATCCGGCCCGCAACCTGAGCCGCATTCACGAAGGGCGTCTGGCACCCATCGGAAACCGTTCCCGGGGTGGCGCCCCCGGGCGGCACGGTGGCCGTGCTGCCATCGTCGACCGTCGCCACATTGGCGGTCAAACCCGCGGGCGGTGGCGGTACGCCGAACGATGCACCGCCGGTGGAAACGAATCCCGCAATGGAGGCCGGCGAATTGATCAGAAGCGGTCCGGCAACACCGTTGTCGAGCGTGCTTGCGACGGAAATGACCTGCGTACCGGCTCCGGGGCTACCGGTGATGTAGAAGGTGTCGCCGGCGTTGCCTGCCGATGCCACCACAACCATCCCGGTCAACGTCGCGTTTTCAGACGCAACTGCCGACAAGTCGAACGGTTGGCCAAAATTGGAGCCGAGCGACATGTTGATGACGTCGAGCCGGTCACCGAAGTCATCATCGTTGTTCGGATCGACGGCATATTCGATGGCAGCATTGACGAAGTTGGTGGATCCGCCGCAGCCGAACACGCGCAAGGCAAAGAGATTGGCGCGCGGCGCAACACCAGGTCCGATCTTGAGCGCGCCAAAGTTGGTGGTGTTGTCCCACGGGCCGGCGTAAGCCGCGTTGGCCGTGGTGACTCCACCGCCCGCAGCTATGCCTGCAACGTGAGAGCCGTGACCGCCGCAATCCATGGGGTCCGCATCCGGAACCGCGGGCGTCACGCCCGCGCTGTACTCGTCACCGACAAAGTCGAAGCCGCCCACGACGCGCGGGGTGGGAAATATGGGCACGCCACCGATCGTGTCGCTGATGATCAGTCGATTGTTGGCCGCATAGTCGACCTGCGTGCCCGTGCCGCCGAACGAGGGATGCTGGTAATCGATGCCGCTGTCGATGATGCCGACGCGGATGCCTTCGCCGCGCGCAGCGCCGGCAGGCAAACCCAGCGAGTTACCCCACACTTCCTGTGCGCGAACGAACGGAACGCTGGACGAGTTGGTCAGCTCATGCACGGGCGCGAACTCGACGCGCACCACGCCCGGCAGCTCCTTCAATGCAGCCATGTCCTCCGGTGCCACGCGAAGCACGATCGCGTTTGCGGTGCGCTGCAGGCGATACAGCTCGCTGTATTCAATTCCAGAGCTAGCCAGCGCCTGCGCGGCAACTTCCTGCTGGTCGCGGACGGATTGCGCGGCGGCGCGCGTGGCGCTCGTGCGTGCTGTGCGGGTTGCACCCGACCGTTGCGCAGCCGCGAAGGCCTTGACCGAAGGTTCCTCCGATAGAAGGATCACCACCGCGGCGCGGCCATCCCCGCCAAGCAGTTCCTCGGGCGGCGGTGCGAGACGTTCGGTGACGACGGCCGCGGGCAACGCGGCCAGCGAATGGCCGATACGTAGTGCCGAAGACAAGGGCGACGCTGATGCTCCCGCGGCCACTGTGGTCAGCAATGCGAGTAGGGCAACGCCCAGTCCCGCAGGCTTGCAACGAAAGACTGGCGGCTTCATCGACGGCTTCTCCAGAATGCGTTTGGAAAGAGGAAATTCGGCGGCATTTCGCGCCGTACACGAACATCAGGCCATTGACAGTAGCCGGGCCAGGCTTGCTGCACAACTGCTGAATTAATGACTCAAAAGGTCACTGACCTGAACGACTCGCGGGGACGTCCGCGGCAGGTGTCGAGGCCCGCCAAGTAAGCCAAACAGGCTCGGCCGAACATCTGATCAATGGGTGACGTTTCAGAGTTGCGGCACGAAGCGGTCGTCCTCGCGTGGGCGCAGCAACCAGCGCGCGAGCGCGGGCAGGAAGATGATCGCGGCGAGCATGTTGACCACGAACATGAAGGTCAGCATGAGGCCCATGTCGGCCTGGAACTTGAGCGCCGAGAAGTTCCACGTCGCCACACCTGCGGCCAGCGTCAGTGCGGTGTAGAAGATCGCAATGCCGGTGGTCTTGAGCGCGATGAAGTAACTCTCCGAAAGGCTGCGGCCCTGCTTCATGGATTCGCTCATGCGCGCGAAGATGTAAATCGCGTAGTCGACACCGATGCCGACGCCGAGCGCGACCACGGTCAGCGTGTTGACCTTCATGCCAATGCCAAGATGAACCATCAAGGCGTGGCCGAGTTCCGTCACCAGCACCAGCGGCAACACGATGCAGACCGCCGCAAGGGGACTGCGGAAGCTGATCAGGCACATGACGAACACGGCGGCGTACAGCAGCCAGAGAATCCAGTGCTCGACTTCGCGCACGGTGTCGTTGATCGCCGCCAGCACGCCGACGCTGCCAGTGGCAAGCCGGAAATTCACGGCGTCGCTGCGGTATTCCTCGCCCGCTTCGGTGGCCTTCTTGACCGCCGCGTCGCGGACCTTGGCAAAGTCTTCGCGGTACTCGGTGTTGGCTTCGCGGAACTGCTTGACCGCGCCGACGACGCGATCGATGGTGTCGGCCTTGTGGTCGCTGAGGAACGTGATCACGGGAATCGCGGAGCAGTCGGTGTTGAGCAGGCCCGAGTCGGTCTCGAAACCTTGCGTCGCGAGGCGCAGCGAGTCCGGATTGCGCGGCAGCGCGCGCCAGCGGATATTGCCTTCGTTCCAGCCCGCGTTGACGATCTTGGCCGCCATCGGCAGTGTCATGACCTGCTCGACGCCTTCGACGTTGCTCATGTGCCACGCAAAGCGATCGATGGTTTCCATCGCCGAGTAGCTCGCGGTGCAGGCCGACGGCGCAGCTTCGGCGATGATGTTGATCTGATCTACCGACAACGCAAACTTGTTGCTGATCAGCACGGCATCGCGGTTATAGCGCGCTTCGGGGCGTAGCTCGGCGACGCCGGCTTCGGCATCGCCGATCATGACCTTGTCGCCCTGGCGCTCGGCAATGAACCAGATCGCGACGCCGATCAGAATGATGATCGCCGCAGGCACCGGGCGGCTGAAACGCGTCAGCGCCGCCCACACCTTGTCGAATCGGGTGAGCTGGCGCAGCCGGAACTCGCGCTTGCGCTCGAGATTGCGGAGCCTCGTGTACGAGAGCATTACAGGCAACAGGATGAGGTCGGTGAGAATGGTGATGGCGACGCCGACGGTCGCCGTGATCGCCAATTCGAAGATGATGCGGATGGGGATAATGAGGATCGCCGCGAAGCCAATGCAGCCGGCGATGAGCGCGACCGAGCCTGGCACCAGCAGCATGCGGAACGCGAGACGTGCGGCTTCGAGCGGCGGTACGCCGGTGCGCCGGCGCAACTCGTCGACCGTGCCTTCCTCGAGCCCGCCGAAGAAAATCTCGCCGCGAAAGCGGTTGATCATCTGTTCGCCGTGACTGACCGCGATGGCGAAGATCAGGAACGGCGTCAGCATGTTCATGGGGTCGATACCAAAACCCATGAGGCGCAGCGCGCCCAGCATCCACACCACGGCGACCAGCGCCGCGAGCACGGTAAGCGAGGCGAGCTTGACCGAAGTCGAATACAGGTACAGCAGCAGCCACGTCATCCCGATCGTGATCAGGAAGAAGTAGATGACGGACTTGGCGCCATCGGTGATGTCGCCGACCATCTTGGCAAAACCAATGATGTGGACGGTGTGGTTCTTGTCTTCGTACTTGGCGCGAATCGCCTCAAGCTCGGCCGCGACCTTCTGGTAGTCGACCTTGTTGTCTTTGGTTTCCGGGATCAGGTCGGCCCAGATCATTGCGCCGGAATAATCTTTGGCGACCAGGCGCCCAAGAATATTGGCCTTGGAAATATTGCTGCGCACTTCCTCGAAGTGTGCGGGCGTAGGCTCGTAGCCTTCGGCGTTCGGCGTGAAAAATTCCGGGATGACGTTGCCACCCGCAAAGCCGTCCTCCACCACTTCGACGAAACGCACGTTCGGGGTGAACAGCGAGCGGGCGCGCGCGTCTTCCACTTCCTCGATCGCAATCACGTCGCGGCTGACGTTTTCAAGGGTCGCAAAATACTCGCGGTCGAACATGTCGCCGTCTTTCGCCATGACCGCGACCAGCACGCGATTGGCACCGCCGAAGTCCGCCTCGTAGTCGAGGAAGGTGCGCATGTATTCGTGACCGAGCGGGATCTGCTTCTTGAAGCCCGCGTCGACGCGCAACTGGCTCGCAAAAAACGCCATCACCAGAGTGATCAGTGCGAACAGCACCAGCACCACCGGTCGATTGCCGAACACGAGACGCTCGGCAAAACGGATCAATGGCCCAGGCGGCGTCTGCGAAGTCGGATGGCTCATGCGATGCGCCTCGGTGCCGGGTTCATTCGCGGCGGGTTCAAATGCAGCAGGGTCAATTGCGGAACGGCGCGATGCCGCGCTCGCCGAAGACAATGATGGCGCCGTCGGCATCTGTCACGACACCGGCAAGAATGGGTGATTCCCCTTCAGTGGTGCGGTAGCGGCTGACGACAAAGGGAC
>JBKJND010000308.1:0-7673 GCA_046596095.1 Ahniellaceae bacterium
CGACATCGTCATCCTCGCCCTGGATCAGGAGCCACGGACACGTGGGTGCAATCGAGCTTTCGAAGCCATACTTGTCTACCGGCGGCGCGACAGTGATGAGCTGCGCGCAGGGCAGCGTCAGCGAAGCGCGTGCTGCGACCGCAGCGCCAAACGAGAATCCCGCCAGCCACAAGGCGTCTTGAGGTCGCGCATGCATCACCCACTGCGCAATGTGCTGCAGGTCGTCGGTCTCCCCGGCACCGTCGTCGTGCGTGCCTTCGCTCGCACCGACCCCGCGAAAATTGAAGCGCAGCGATCGCAGCCCACATTCGCGCAGGCTGCGCTCGATGATCGTCACCACCTTGTTGTGCAGCGTGCCGCCATGCAGCGGATGCGGATGACACACGATCACCGTGCCGAGCCGCGCATCGGCGGACTCCGGCACATCGATCACGGCCTCAATCGCGCCCGCAGCACCGCGCAGCATCAGCGGGCCGGAGGCATCCGGAAACTTCGGGGTCAGCATGGATTCCAGGGCAGTTCGCGATCGGGGGAAAAGCGCGCCGATAATAGCCCATGGTCTGCTCGCGCTTTTCCTTGATCCCGTGAACTACCTGGCTCACACGCTGCTGGCCGAGGCTACGCCACTTGGCCTCGCCGGCAGCCTCCTGGGCGACTTCTGGCACGGCGCCCCGGATCCTGCGTGGCCCCGCGAACTTGCGCACGGCGTCTTGTTGCATCGCCGGATCGACTCGGCCACCGATCGCCATCCCGCGTTTGTCGCGGTGCGCGCGCAGTTGCCGTCGCCCATGCGTCGCTACGCCGGCATCGTGCTCGACGTCGGATTCGACTTCGCGCTGACGCGGCAGTGGCCGCAACACTCCGCGTTGTCGCTGCGCGCGCACGTCGATGCCGTCAACACCGCGTTGCGCGAGATCGCCGATTCCATGTACGTGCCACCGGCATTTGCAGAATTCGCGAGCCACGCCGCCAACGTCGATCTGCTCGCGCGCTACGGCGAAGTCGCCACCATGCAACGCGCATTCCGCTCGCTGTCGCGGCGCTTCGCGCGCGCCAACCCCCTCGCCTCCGCGTGGGATGCGCTCGAACCGCTGCTGCCCGCACTTGAAGAAGCGTTGCCGCCCCTCCTCGCCGACTTGCGCCGTGTACGCGTATCGCAGCGTGGGTCCGGCCCGATCCCCACCTACGCGCATGCTGGCCACACGGCCACGGCAATAGGTTTGGAATAGCTACATTCCGATGCTGGGCGGTAACCAAACAAGCGCGTGGGTGTTCCAGAGGCGCTTATTGGTGGGGGCAGGGTCACTCGAAGCTGTTGGCGAAGATGACTTCGGGCAAGGGCAACGCGAGCAAGACGTCAGCGAGTGTTTGTTCCTCGAACGCAGCCAATGGGCTACCCGTTGCGTCGAGCGCCATGGTTCCGAGATAGGAACTCAACGGGTCGCTGTCGCTCACCATCAATCGCTGCACGCTTGAAGTGCAGGCGGTCTCGCCGCAGACCGTCGCGTTGCCGAAACCGATGCCGGCGGTCAGGTAAACGGGGCGATCCAGGGGCAGCAGTTGCAGCGTCGCGGCAGTGCCGGTGAACCCGAACGGAAACCGTGTCAGGGACTGGCAGTCCGCGTCATCGCAGACAGCGAAGTTGTTCGGCCCGTTCTCAATGAAGGCCGCACGGCCATTGCTGGTGATCGCCAGCGGCGACCCTGCAGTGGACACCGGGTCGGTGCCGAGCGTGCGAACCATTGCACTGGTGCAGTTGGCGTCGCTGCAGCGTAGGAAACGCTGCTGCTGGGTGCCCGTCATGAAATTTACAACCATGTACCGCACGAGCGGACGGCCTTCGGCGCCGATGGCGATGCCATAGTTGGCGAGGAATGTGGAGGCGATGGGCTCGTCGATCAGCGGACGCGAGGTGCCGCTGGAGCAATTGACGTCCGCGCAGTCGAACGCAAACAGATCGTTGGCATTCGACACGGCGTACAGGAGCAGCGGACGCCCGTCGGTGCGCAGCGTCATCTCGATCACGTCGCTGGTCGAGTTGCCGGAGCCGCTGACGGCGCGCGAGGTGCCGCTGCTGCAGTCGGCGTTCGCGCAATCGTAAAGTTCGCTGCCGCCGACGCTTGCGTAGTAGACGACCGGCCGACCATCGGGCCGCACGGCAACGGCGGGCCGCGCATCGCTGTTGAAGCCGGGCAGGACGACGCGCGCGACACTGGTGCAGCGCGTGTCGCTGCAACTCGCGAGCCACGGGCGACGCTCCCGGATGTAGGCGACCACGGCGCGCCCATCGGCGCGCGTCGCCACGCGCGCACCCGTAACGGGCAGGCCGTTGAGCGCGGTCCGCAAGATAAATGCACTGCAGCCAGCTGTCGTGCACTGCGCGGCACGCACGTCGGCACGCACCGAATCCTGGTAATAGACCAGTGGCAGACCGTTACTCGTGGAACGCAGAATGGACTTGCCGCCGATGCCCGGACGGGTATCGAACACCAGCCCCTGCGGCGCGGCGCAGACGGCATCCGGACACACGGTGCCGCGCACGCTGTTCGCTGCCGGCTCAGCATGCGAAACCATCAGATTGCCGCTGGTCGTGCGCGTGGCCGACGGTCGGAATGCCCTCCCCGCGCCCGCAAGCGTGGACTGGGCCCCGGTTGAACAGGTCGCGTCCTGGCAACGCAAGCGCTGCAGGGTCTGGGTGACGGTCTCGCGCCACACCATATCGAGGAGCCCGGCACCGTCGGCAGTCAGCGAGGGTTCGACGCTGCCGGGCTGGCTCACGAAGACGAAAGTGCTGAATGGCGACGTGCTCCGCGCGCGAATCATTCCGCCGCTGGTGCGATCCTCGTATGCGATCCACAGCGTGCTGCCCGCAAATACCATGCTGGAGTTGCGACCTCGATCGCCGGTGCCATCGACCAGCACCGAGCTTCCCGAATTGCACAGGGCCGAGGCACAGCGATAGAGGCGCAGATCACCGTTGCCCACGTCGTAATAGCTGATCACCGCGAACCCGGTGGCGGGGTCGATCGCGATCGCAGTGTCCTGCCCCACGTTGCCCGCGGTCTCGAGCGTGCGCTCGATCGCGAAACTGCAATCTGGCGACAGGCAATCCGCAGCGATCAGGTCGCCGTTGGTGGCGTCGTAGTAGGCAAGCAGTGGGCGGTTGGTGAGCGCGGTGCGAGTCGCGGCACTGACGTGGCGGCCGCGGTCCAACGTTGGATTGGTGAGTGGATCCGCGCCGGAACAGGTGAGACCCAAACAGCTGGATGCGATCAGCCGCCTCTCGTCCGCCAGATAAAAAAACCCCGTACGCCCACCTGGGCGATCGGCCAGCGCAAAGTGTTCGCCCAGGTCGTTGTCGCCGTCGATGGCGCGGAGGATATGTCCGGCTCCGGCGACAGGTTCGGTCAGCGCGGGCTGCGCCGCAAGCGCGAAGGTCGTCGCCAGGAGCAGGCGCGTCAGCATCTTGTACTTCATGTAATCCCCCTTGGATAACTTTGTAACGTAATACTTAATGAAGGTGCGGACTCGGGCCTGTGGCGCATCACTCGAAGCCGTCGGCGAAAATCTGCTCGAACTGATTGGCATCGATCGCAACGAAGACGTCGGGCGAGTTGTTGGTATCCGATGGCACCAGGTCCGAAGCGGATGAATCGAACACCATGTAGTTGCCGTCGGCGCTGATGCCCGTGAAGTTGCCGGACGTGTTGTTGCCGTTGCCGGCCGACTGCGACGTGCTGAGCCGAATGAATGCGTCGGTCGCCGGGCGATACAGGAACGCCTGCTGGGAGCTGGAGCCCGACACGGCGCACTGGCTCACGATGTCGCCCGTGTCGGCGATGCGCGGGTCCTCGCAAGTGACGCCACCGGGAGGCATGGGCATGTTGATCGTGGTGTTGTTCTGGCGGTCGCGCACGTAGATGTTGCTGCCGGTTAGGTTCGGCACCAGATTGCCTGAAAAGGAACGGAACACCACGTAGCGGCCACTCGGTGAGATCGCCGCCTGGTCCGACGAGCCGCTGCCCGCTACGTTGGCGCTGCTCTTGCTCATGAGGCGGGTGGTGGCGGAAGCGCGGTCGCGCACGAAGACATCCTCGAGCGTGCCGGGGTTGGAGCCGTCAATCGACACGGGCGTGTCGACCGCAAAAGCGACAAGGCGTCCGTCGCTCGAGATGGCAGAGGGCGACAGTGCGCGGCTCGGGCCGTTGATCTGCGCGCCGCTTGCATCCACGCTGATGCGCTGCGGGGCACTGCCGAAGAAGTCGAGTGAATCGCCCACGAAGATGTCCGGGGCTCCGTTGGTGTCCCCGGCGATGAGGTTGGACGCGTGGGAATGGAACGCCACGAAACGGCCATTGCCCGAAATCGACGCGAAGCGCGATGCCTCATTCGGCGCCGCCCCGCCAAGCCCCCTGCTGACCAGGTAGGTGTTGAAGGCGATTTGACCTTGCCCTGCATCGAACGCTTCGCTGTAGAACACGTCCACGAAGCCCGAAGGTGTGCCGCCGCCGAAGTTGTTGGCATTCGACTCGAATGCCAGCGCAAGTCCGTCGACACTGATTGAGGGCGCAAAGCTGTTGCCGCCCGCCAAAACGGAAGTGGCCAGGAGGTAGGCATCGGTCACGAGGTCGTAGCGATAGACGTTCAGTGCGCCGCTGGAGGGAGGCCCGATGTTGCTCGACGTGGAAACCAGCACGACGTAGCGGCCATCGGGTGAAATCGATGCCTGCTGTGCCCCGGAGTTGAGTTGAAGTCCAGTGGTGGTCGTGGTGAGTCGTCCCACCAGAACGCTCTGGGCGTGGACGCTCATCATGGCCACGACACTGGCAAAGATGACTGACGCAATGCGCAAGTTGTTGAACATCGGAGTACTCCGGCGAAGGATGGCCTGGTACCTGATACGCAATATGGCCCATAAAACTGCAATGGGTACGAAGTACTGCCAGCACCCAGCCACCAGGACCCTCGGCAACCTACCGCAGCAATTCCGCCAGGCGCTCGGCGTCGCGTCGCGAGATCTCGCCGGGCAGCAGCGCGTCACGCAGCAGCGGCATCGCCAGCTGCAGCTGCTCGCGGGCACGCGCTTGCGCGCCGCGTTGGTGCAGGATGCTGGCCAGTTCCGCGCGTGCGATGGCGACATCGACCGGCAGCACGGCCGCGGCTTCGAGCTGTGCAAGCGCAGCCTGCTGCTCGCGTTCGGCCTGCGGCAGGTCACCCTCGAGGCGCGCAAACTCGGCCTGCGCGCGGCGCATGTGCGCGAACACCGGATGCGCCGGCGGCACGATGGCTGCAAAGCGAAGACGTGCCTCCGCAAGTAGCGGCAAGCCTGACTCGGCGTCGCGCATGCGGCGCGCTAGCAGCGTGCGCTGCCAGGTTGTCATCGCGTACTCGAACGACTCCGCGCCGTCGAGTGCCAACGCGCGTGTCTGCAGGTCGAGAAGCATCGCGTCGGCTTCGCGATGCCGGCCGGCGATTCCGAGTGCGCGTGCGTGGCTTCGATCAATAATGCGCCGCGCTGCGGCGTCCGCTTCGACACCGGCACGATCCAGCGCGCCGCGCGCCTCGAGGAACAATGCCAGCGTTCGCGGATAGTCGCCGGCGTTTTCGTAGACGCTCGCGATGTTGGCGATCGCGGTCGCATCGTCGAGATGGCCCGCCTGCGCTGCGCGTGTCATCTGCCGCGAGCGCTCCATCAGTTCCACCGCTTCGCGGTATCGACCCAGCTGGTTCAGCACCATGCCAAGACCGTTAAGCAGCAATGCCATGCGCTGACCGCCGCCGCCGACCGCGGACTGCTGCAAGGCGATCGCGTCACGCAGAAGCGTCTCCGCTTCCGCGTAGCGACCACCGAGTTCCAGCGCCTGCGCCTTGGCACGCAGCAACGGCACACGCTCCGGCGAGTTGGCTGCAACACGGCCCTCGGCAAACTTGAGGCCAGCCTCGGCGAGTTCGAGCGGTCGATCGACTTCGCCGCGCTCGACCAGCATGTTGCCGAACACCTGATACACATTCATCACCACGTCCACCGGCGGATCGGGCAGCGTCGCCACCAGCGATACGGCCGCGTTCCATTCGCGCTCAGCGGCATCGAATGCGCCGCTGCGGTAGTGCGCAAAGCCCAGCTGATCGAGCGTACGCAGTCGTTCGACGCGGTCGTCGGGCGCGAACTGGCGTCGCAAGGCTTCCGCGCGACGTGCGGCGGACAGCGACTCGGCACCGCGCTCGAGCGTACCCAGCGCGGTGGAGTGACCATCGTGATCGGCCGCGAGCGCAAGCGCCTCGAGGCGCTGCGTCGCGCGCGCGTGCTGCAGTCCCGCGGCCAGGAGTTGCTCGCCGATGCGCGGCTCTCCCAGGGAGAGATACAGATGACCCAGCATGCGCTGGATGGGCTGCCGCAATTCGGGCTGATCGAGAAGCTGCCGATCCAGACCGCCGCGTGCGCGATCCAGAAGTTCGCGCACACTGACGCTGGAACTGAGCGCGTTGTGCGGCGCGGCGGCTTCGAAAGCGCCGGTCAAGAACCCGAGTGCCGCGCGCGTCTTGCGGGTTTCGCGCTCTGATGCGACGCGCGCCTGCTGCGCCGCGGCTTCCGCCCGCAGCGCGCGATCGCGCTCGGCATCCAGTTGCCACACGAAGATGGTGAGTCCTGCCAGCGCCATCAACACCAGTCCCAGCGCGGCTTGATGACGCTGAGCAAACTTGCGCGCGCGGTACCACGGCGTGTCGGGCGCCGCCCGGACCGGACGTCCTTCGCGCCAGCGCTTGAGGTCCTCGCGCAACGCGTCCACGGTCGGATAGCGTTGAGCGGCATCTTCGGCCGCTGCTTTGCCGACGATGCCGCGGAGTTCGGCATCCATCGGTACGGGCGTGAAGCCTGCGGGGGCGGCGCCTGTTGCGCGCTCGCCACTGAGCATTTCGCGCAGCAGCATGGCCAGGCCGTAGACATCGGAGGCCGTGGTGATGAGGCCGCCGGCGCGCTGCTCGGGACTGGCGTAACCAGGCGTCCAGACCCGCGTCGAAGTTTGCGCAGGATCGGATGCAGCGCTGAGGTCGAGCAGCTTCGCCACGCCGAAGTCGAGCAGTTTGGGTTCGCCATCGCTACGCACCAGAACATTGCCCGGTTTGAGATCGCGATGAATAACCAGCCGTTCGTGCGCGTGCTGCACTGCGGCCGCGATCTTGTCGAACAACGCGAGCCGCCCGCGCAGATCGGTCGGTTTCTCGGCAATGTGCGCGATGAGCGGCAGGCCCTCGACAAACTCCATCACCACGAACGGCTGGCCGTCGTCGGTCTCGCCGCCGTCGAGCAGGCGCGCGACGTTCGGATGGTCGAGCTGCGCCAGGATCTGGCGTTCCTGCCGCAGCCGTCGTTTGCCGTCCGCGGTGGGAAATCCCCGGATCACTTTGATTGCGACCTGTTGCACGAACTGCCCATCGGCGCGCTCGGCCAGCAGCACTGTACCCATGCCGCCGGATCCGATTTCGCGCAGCACCCGATAGGCGCCCAATCGCGTGCCGTCGCATGCCGCGCGCAGCAGCCCTTCCGCCCCGGCCGTCACGGCTCGCGAGAGCGGATCGACGGCATCCGCATCCGCAGCCAGCAGGCGCTCAAGTCGCGCCCGCGTCGCGGGCTCGCAATCACGCAGTGCGGCGTCGCGCTCGGCGGGCGGCAG
>JBKJND010000312.1:0-2718 GCA_046596095.1 Ahniellaceae bacterium
CGATGGTCGGATCTGGATCGCCACCGCGCATGGCGTCGCGTTCGTGCAACCAGGTGAGTTGGCGCGATTCGTCCACGAACCGCCACCTGCCGTCATCGAAGAGATTCGCATTGACGACCGCATAGTCCCCAACCAGGGCATCGTCGTGATCGGCCCTAGCCAACGCAAGATCGAAATTCAGTACGCCGCCTTGAGCTTCCTCACGCCGGAACGCATTCGCTATCGTTACCTGCTCGAGGGCCTCGATCAGGCATGGGCAATCGGTGGGGAGGGGCGCAGTGCCCAGTTCACGAACCTCAAGCCGGGCGACTACCGTTTTCGCGTGGCCGCCATGTTCCCGGGCGGCGCGTGGTCGCGCCGGGAAGCGATCGTGCCTATTTCGGTCGAACCGATCTGGTGGAAGCGGCCCGCGCTGACGCTGCCGCTGATTGCGATTTTGTTCGTCGCATTGTGGCTAGGCTACCGCGCACGCATGCGCAGCGTGGCAGCCGACGCGGCGCATCTGCTTGCGCTCGTCGAGCGCCGCACCAAGGACCTGCGTACCCAGACAGCGTTGCTCAAGGCCGCAGACACCGACAAGACCGCGCTGCTGGCAAGGCTGCGCGAGCAGTCGGAGGATTTCGAGCGCCAGGCGCGCGAGGATGCTCTGACGGGTCTGCACAATCGACGCTCCGCTGATGATTTTCTAGAAGCCGCAAGTGAGCGCGCAGAACTCGATCGCACAGCGCTTTCAGTTGTCTTGATCGACCTCGATCATTTCAAGTCGATAAACGACCGGTTCTCGCACGCGGTCGGCGACGCGGCCCTGCGCGCCGTGTCCGCCGAGCTGCGCCGCCATGCGCGCGACGCTGATCTTGCTGCACGCTGGGGCGGAGAGGAATTTGTGCTGGTGCTGCCGGGCGTCGATCTCCTGGGCGCGTACACGATCGCCGAGCGCATGCGCAGCGCCGTGGAGTCGCTGGTCCTGTCGAACGTCGCGCAAGGACTCGTGTTGACGCTGAGCGCAGGCGTCGCCGAGCACGCGCCGGGCGAAAGCGGCACGCGCATCATGAGCCGCGCGGACGATCGGCTTTACGACGCCAAGCGCAATGGCCGCAATCGCGTCGAGAGCTGACTGCTTCCATACGTGGGCTGCCGCGCACTGAATTGCATCGAGTCGCAAATCGCGCTCGCGCGGGAAGCTCGATTACCTTTCGAACGACCCGTTCGGAGGCGATCCACATGGCAGCAGCACGCAAGACTCCCTCAGCGCGCAAGGTCCGTTACGCCGCAGTCGGGCTTGGTACATCACCCAGTCTTCAATGTTGCCGGCCTTTGCCCAGGCCACCTGCAAATCGCGAGGCACTTGACCACTGTCGGCAAACAAACGGACCACCTTCGCCAGCGAAGCTACCCGCACCCGGTGAGAATCTGACCGGCGGAAATCGGCCAAAAGCAGCCGGTCGCCGGACCTAAGTCATTCGACTCCGACTTCCCGCGTTACTCAAAAGCGGGGGATATAGCAAGCAGCGCAGATTACAAATTCGACTTGCCTGCGGACATTGATGCTGCAAACGTTGAATCATCACTTTGCGGTCGTTTCATCCCTGCTTGGAGGTGGGGGCGAAAGATGGAAATGCAGACTGGTCAACAGTCGATCGCATACCGGTGGATCGCGGTTGCTCAGGCACACCATGGTCATGTTGTTGGACGGGTAAACCGATAACGCCGCACTGTTGCCTTTTGCACCCCCACCATGGCCCCAATGCGGAAATTCATCCGGTCCCGACGAGATGAACCCATAGCCGTACCAGCTCGTATGCTGCTTGATTGCCTCTGTCAGCATCGGCGGCGAGACCAGTTTGCCCGCCTTGAGAGCTTCTACGAACCGCACTTCGTCCTCGGCAGTCGAAACGCCTCCGCCCGCAGGCGTGCCTCGCCAGGGCAATAGGTCGGCACCTGGTATCAGCTTGCCGTTGCTGCCCTTCGTGTAACCGCGCGCAATTCCCTTCATATTTTTCAGGTCCGGAAAGCTCGTTGCCGTCATTCCGGCAGGACGAAAGATATGCTCGGCGACATAGGCGTAATAGCTCTGCCCGCTAACTCTCTCAATCAGCGCGCCTAGCAGGATGAAGCCGTAGTTTGAATAGTCGAATTTCGATCCCGGCGGAAATGCCGGCGCACGTTTGCCGTTGAGCTTGATCAGATCGTCGATGGTGCGCACCCAAGTGCGGTTCGGTCCCTCGTCGGCCTGCAATACGCCTATGTCTCCCGTGCCGCCTTGGTGTGAGAGCAGCTGCCGGATTGTGACCTTCGCCATTTCCTCGTTCGGATAGTCGGTGAGATATTTGCCAATAGGATCGTCGAAGCCAACCTTGCCCGCCTCGATCAGTTGCAGCACCGACACTGCAGTGAACATCTTGCCTTGGGACGCGAACAGGAACGGCGTGCCAAGTCGTACCGGTGTCTTGTTTTCGCGGTCGGCCAGCCCGAAATGCTTGCCGTACAACCGCTTCCCGTTCTGCTCGATCACCAGCACACCCGAAAAGCGATCGGCCGCCGCCAGTCGCGCCGCAAACGAGTCAAATGCCTTCAGCGCTTCGGCCAACGGCATCCGCTGCGGCTCCTGCGTGAGGTGATCGAGAACGGGAGATCCCGCCTTTTCAAGTGTTGCCGTGATCCGACGATAAGCTGGAAAATTTCGTTCGCGTGTCATGGCGACGAAAACAAGTGGGTCGC
>JBKJND010000446.1:0-3529 GCA_046596095.1 Ahniellaceae bacterium
TCGCGATTATGGTGATCGTGCTGGCCGTCACCGCGTTCGTGGTGTTCTTCGAGCGCGCGCAGCGCCGGATCACCGTGAACTATGCCAAGCGGCAAGGCGGCGCGCGGGCGTACCTCAACCAGTCGTCGCATCTGCCGCTCAAGATCAACATGGCGGGCGTCATTCCGCCGATTTTCGCATCGAGTCTTATCCTGTTTCCTGGCACTGCGGCTTCATGGGGCACTGACTGGTCGGGTTCGCTTTGGCTGCAGCGGATCACCGCCGCGCTCCAGCCCGGCGAGCCGGTCTACATGATTCTGTACGGCGGGATGATCGTGTTCTTCGCGTTCTTCTATACGGCACTGGTGTTCAACTCGCAGGAAACGGCGGACAACCTCAAGAAGTCGGGCGCGCTCATTCCGGGCATTCGTCCGGGCCGCGCGACGGCCGATTACATCGATGGCGTCATGACGCGTCTGACCGGCATTGGCGCGATGTACCTGGTCGCGGTCTGCCTCTTGCCCGAATTCATGCGTCTGGCCTGGCAGGAACTGCCGTTTTACTTTGGCGGCACGTCGTTGCTCATCGTGGTGGTCGTGGTGATGGACTTCATCTCGCAGATCCAGGCGCATCTCATGTCGCATCAGTACGACAGCTTGCTGAAAAAGGCGAATTTGAAAGGCAGCACTCGCGGCCCGAGCGGCGCCTTGCGCTGATCGGCGCCTGTGTTCATTAGCGGCTGGCAGCGATGCCGGCTTGGTCCTTAAGATGTTTGGATTTTGTGTATAATGTTTTGTTCACTGCGCGCAAAGTCGCGCAGCACGTCTCGGAGAGTTTTTAGTTATGGCGCGCATTTCCGGTGTCAACATTCCCGTCCACAAGCACGTGTGGGTTGGGCTCCAGAGCGTTTACGGCGTGGGCCGTTCGCGTTCCAAGAAAATTTGCGCCGACGCGGGCGTGGTGCCTTCGACCAAGGTGCGCGATTTGAGCGAGGCCGACGTTGAGAAGCTTCGCGCACAGGTCGGCAAGTACACCGTCGAGGGCGACCTCCGTCGCGAAGTCGGTATCAGCATCAAGCGTCTGATGGATTTGTCCTGCTATCGCGGTCTGCGTCATCGCCGCGGCCTGCCGATGCGCGGTCAGCGCACCCGTACCAATGCACGTACCCGCAAGGGTCCCCGCAAGCAGATGAAGAAGTAGTGCTGGTCTTCCGGTCCGCACGTAAACAGAGAAACGCAGACAGAGCGCGCGGCGCTCGAATCAGGAACTCATGAACAAGCAGGTCAAAGCGGCACCCAAGAAGAAGATACGGCGCGTCGTCACCGACGGCATCGCGCATGTGCAGGCTTCTTTCAACAACACCATCATCACCATCACCGATCGACAGGGCAATGCCTTGTCGTGGGCAACCTCGGGTGGTGCGGGTTTCCGCGGTTCGCGCAAGTCGACTCCGTTCGCGGCGCAGGTTGCGGCGGAAAAGGCGGGGCGCGCGGCGCTCGACTATGGTCTGAAGACGCTTGAAGTTCGCATCACGGGACCGGGTCCCGGTCGCGAGTCGGCGGTGCGCTCGCTCAACGCCGTCGGTTATCGCATCACCAACATCATCGACATCACTCCGATTCCGCACAACGGCTGTCGTCCGCCGAAGCGGCGTCGGGTTTAGAGAACTGACATGGCTAGATATACCGGTCCAACTTGCAAACTTGCGCGCCGTGAAGGCGCCGATCTGTCGCTGAAGAGCCCGTCGCGCGCACTCGATTCCAAGTGCAAGCTTGAGCAGAAGCCCGGCCAGCATGGCGGCGCTGGCAAGCGCGTGCGCTTGTCGGACTACGCCGTGCAGTTGCGCGAAAAGCAGAAAGTAAAACGCACTTACGGTCTGCTCGAGAAGCAGTTTCGCGGCTATTACGCCAAGGCGTCGACCAAGAAGGGCAATACGGGCGAGAACTTGCTCAAGTTGCTGGAAGGCCGCCTCGACAACGTTATCTATCGCATGGGTTTTGCGGTGACCCGCGCCCAGGCGCGCCAGCTGGTTTCGCACAAGGCGATCCTGATCAACGGCAAATCGGTGAACCTGCCTTCGTATCAGGTCAAGGCGGGCGACGAGATCGCGGTGTCGGAGAAGTCGAAGAGCCAGTTGCGTATTCAGGAAGCCCTGACGCTGTCGTCCGAGATGGATTTGGCGCCGTCGTGGGTCGAAGTCGACGCCAAGAAGATGAGCGGCGTGTTCAAGGCGTCGCCGGACCGCGCTGATCTTCCCTCCGACATCAATGAAAATCTGATCGTCGAGCTTTATTCGAAGTAATTCTTTTTCTGAAAGTCTCGGGCGAGCCAGCATGGCTTGATCAGGGCTTTCCAATTCTTCAGGAGCGCAAGCCCCAATGGCTGGTAACGCAAATTCGGTGCTGCGTCCGCGCGGCATCACATCAGAAAGACTGTCGATGCACCGCGCGCGCGTGGTGGTCGAACCTCTCGAGCGCGGCTTCGGCCATACGCTTGGCAACGCCTTGCGGCGCGTTTTGCTGTCGTCGATTCCGGGCGCGGCGATCGTCGAGGCGGAAATCGACGATGTGCTCCATGAGTACACGACGCTCGAAGGCATGCAGGAAGACGTGATCGAGGTGATGCTCAACCTCAAGGACGTCGCGATCCGCCTGCATAACGTCGAAGAGACGACGCTGACCTTGACCAGGAAGGGTCCGGGTCTGGTGACGGCTGCCGACATCCAGGTCGACCACAACGTCGAGATCGTGAATCCCGAGCATGTCATCGCGCATCTCACCAAGGAAATCACGCTGTCGATGCGGCTCAAGATCGCGCGCGGCGTGGGCTACCAGCCTGCCGTCACGCGTCGCCGCCCGGATGAGGAATCGCGCCCGATCGGCCGTCTGCAGCTCGATGCGTCGTTCTCGCCGATCCGTCGCGTGTCGTTCGAAGTCGACAGCGCGCGCGTGGAACAGCGCACCGATCTCGACAAGCTGATCCTCGACATCGATACCAACGGTACGGTTGAAGCGGAAGACGCGGTACGCAAGGCCGCCGATATCCTGGCTGACCAGCTGTCCGTGTTCGGCGACTTCACCCGCCGGGAGTCGTCGGTGGTGGCGCCTGCGGTCAGCGGAGTCGATCCGCTGCTGCTGCGTCCGATCGATGATCTCGAGCTGACGGTGCGTTCGGCCAACTGTCTCAAGGCCGAGAGCATCTACTACATCGGTGACCTCATCCAGAAAACCGAAGTCGAACTGCTCAAGACGCCCAATCTCGGCAAGAAGTCGTTGACCGAAATCAAGGATGTGCTCGCACAGCGTGGCCTGAACCTCGGCATGCGTCTCGACAATTGGCCGCCACCGGGCCTTTCGCACGGTATGCAAATCGGCTGACGCCCGCTCGCCCAACAACACGTATTACGGCTGCAAGCAGCACAGAACCAAGGAACCAGTGTCATGCGCCACATGAATTCGGGCCGCAAGCTCAATCGCACCAGCAGTCACCGCAAGGCCATGTTCCAGAACATGACCACTTCGCTCATCGTGCACGAGGCGATTCGCACGAC
>JBKJND010000291.1:0-3483 GCA_046596095.1 Ahniellaceae bacterium
CGACCGACATGCCCTTGAGCCAGTTGACGTCGAAAACGTTGATGGTCTCGAGGTAATTGGTGAGGTCGGCGCGGGTTCCGCCCAGCACGAGGATGTTGCGCGCGTTGTCGGAACGCACCACCGCACCCGGCCGGATATAGGGCGCGAGAATTTTCTCCATCTCGGTGGCGGAGATGTATTTGAGCGGCACCACGCGCAACTCGTAGCCGCGCGCGCCGGCAGCGGGCCCGATGCGCGGCGTGAGGTTGCCGGGAATCGCCTGGTTGATTGGCGTGACCGTGTAGCGACCATCGCGATAGACCAGGGTCGCGTTGTTCCACGACAACAGCATCTCGAGCACGCCCATCGCCTGATTCGGCGTGATCGGCTGCGCGGTGGAGAACGTTACATTGCCCGCAACGCCGGGCGCGATCACGTAGTTTTCCTGCAGCACATCGCCGAGGATGGCCTTGACCACTTCCTGGATCGGCACATTTTCCCAGTTGAATACAACGTTGCCGCCGGCTGGAGTCGATGCGGGGCGGCGCGCGGCGGCCTGCGCGTTGATGAATTGACCGGTGCCGACCTTGACTTCGGCGCGAGGCGGCGGCGGCACGACGCGTGGAAGGTCTTCCACTTCGGTGGCAACGTCGACGCCGGTGACGCTTGCAGGCGGAGCGGTAGGCACGGTGGCCACACCCGCAGACGGCGGCAACCGGGGCTCGACGCGCGCGCGTGCCGGGCGCACCGGCGCTTGCACGCAACCCGCCAGCACGGTGATCAAGCACGCCGCAAAAAGTACGCGTACGCGGGCGCGGGCGCGCTCAGCTGCGCTTCGCCTGGCAGGAAAAACCCGCGCCGGATGAAAAACATTTGCCGCTGCGATCATAGGAATCTCGTTGTTGCCGCGCATCATGGCGAAACGTCAGGAACGTGCAACCGGAAGCGCGCCGCACGCATCAAGCGTAACCTCCGGCGTGCGTGAAGTTTCATTTCTGGGGCTGTTGCTGCATGAGCCGCGCCGCCTCTTCCCGCAATTGGCGGCGACGTTCCTCGATCCGCTGCCGGATCGACTCTGCGACTTCGGGTTGCTCCGGCTCTACAGAGGCACCTTCGACCGCGGAACCGTTGGTCGGTTCCTGAGGCTGACCGGAACCTGGAAGCTGCGCCATTGCGGCCTTGTCGGCAAACTGCATCGCGCCCGGTGTCGCCCCGCCACCCGTACGCGACGATTGCGTTGGCGTCGGCCGCACCATCCCTGGCGCCGTCGCGCTGATCAGGGGCGGCGGCATGACGACGGGAGTACCAGCCTTGTCGACCGCAAGTTCAAGTTCCTGGCGTCCCTGTCCTTGCGCTTCGAACACGGCTTTGCGCGGTTCGAGTTCTACCAGCTTCCAGCCGGACAGCGCGCCGTCAAGCTCACTGCCAAGCCGCACACGCAACCCCTTGCCGGAGGCATTTTCGCGGATCATCGCGAGCTTGACCTTGGGCATGAGGATGACGCCCGTGAGCTGTGCATCGAGCGCGGCGACCGTTGCCACCGGCGTTTCGGTCGTCTCCGCGTCGACGGGTGTGGGCTTTCGATCCTCGTTGAACAAGGGCCGCTGCAACAACTCGTCGTAGCTCGCGAAGGTCTTGAGGCCCGCATTGCGACGACCAGTGGCTTCGCGCGGGGCCCGCTCATGCCCCGTGGCGCCGAGCGGCGCCAGGCGATAACCGTCGCCCAAACCGAATTTCTGCGCAATCAGTACCGCTGCCAGCAGCAGCGCGCCGATGCCCAGCAACAGCAGAAGTCTCTGTGCGCGGGTCACGTGCCGCGCTGTCCGTTATCGTTCGCCGCTGCGGCTTTGTTGCGCAGATAGCCGTAAACGTTGAAGCGCACGTCAAGCGTGCTGAGTGCTTTGCCGGTTTGCGGGTCGCGATAGCCAGCCCAACGCGCTATCTGGGTTTCATCGACAAACAGCATCGGCTGACCGCTTTCGAGCTTGTGCAGGATAGGCGCCAATTCCTCGAAGCTGCAGCGCAGGCGCACTGTCATCACCACGCGCTCGAAGGGTTCCTCTTCGGTGCCGCGCATCGGCGTCTTGCCGAGCACCTGGCAGGTTTGCGCACTGCGCGCGAAATCGGCAACGATCTGGTCCACTCGCTGCGCAAGCCCCGCGGCGGCGGCGTCGAAGTCTGGCTCCGGCAGGAACGCGGCGCTGCTGGCCTCGGCAGCACGCACTGCGGCGAGGCTTTTCTCGATGTCGCGGCGCGCTGCGGATTTGCGCCGATAGTCGACTTCCTGCTCGCGCAGGTCGCGCATTTCCCCGGCAATCGCGAGATGCGGCGCGGTAAACCACCAGTGCGCGCCGACGAAATACGCGAGCGCAAGCGCGATTAGCGCGAGCAGGATCGCCGTTGGCCGGGCACGCTCGGGGCTGGGCAGCAGATTCATGTTGGCAGGTTCCTGCAGGCGCTTTCCATGTCAGCCCTGCTCCGCGCGATTGCCGCGACCATTCCGGCCTGCTCGTTCTGCTTCTTCCTCGGCTTCCTTGATCTTGTCTGCAGCCGCGCGCGCTGGCGACTTGGCGACGATGGTGAACATTTCCTTGCCGGTGCGCACATCCGGCGTGATCGAGCCCTGCACCTGCGGCGAGACCAGCTCCGGCGACGGCTTGAGCACGCCGATGAGTCCGCTGGCCTTCGAGCTCAATCCATTGAACGTGTATTCACCATTGCTGAAACCAAATCTTTGCAGGGAGGCTTCGTCCGGCAGTCGCTTCGTCACGTCTTTAAGCACATCGATGATGACTGGCCGCTCGGCGCGTGCTTCATCGATGAAGTGGGCGGCGGCAACGGCGTCGGTCAAGCTGCGGCGCAGTTGGGCGACGCTCAGGGCCTCGCTGCGAGAGCGCGCGGTAACTTCCTGCAGATCGGCGAGCGCTTTTTCGCGCCCAGTCACCGATTGCGCCATCACCGCGACCAGCAGCAACACCACCAGCGACGCCAGAGCTGCCGACGCCCAGAACATGCGTCGATCGCGACCGGCACGGCGTTCCTCGGGCAACAGGTTGAATCCGGCGCGCGTGCCGATGCCGCCCTCGCCTTCGACGTCGATCGCGTCCAGTGCCGGTAGTCGATCGCCAAAGCGCGCAAGTTCCACGTCGAGGTTGGGGCGCGGCATCAACAGTAGATCGACACCGAGTGCGCGCGTGACCGGGTCCACGCGCATCACTCGCGCATCGTAGTAGACCTGCTCGGCGCGAAACGGCGTCTGCCGATCCATCTCGAATCCGAGAATCTGCGTGAGATTGTCGGCCGCCGCAGCAGGCAGCGTGAGGTTGCGACGGAGCGCGCCACGGAGCGGCAGCGTCAACACCACCAGCGGGCGTTCTTCATAGCGCGCCAGCAGTTGGCCGATGGCGCTCCATTGCAAATCGCCCGAGTCGTCCAGCGGAATCTCGATGGGCTCGGGCGCGCCGGGGCCTAGTGCTTCCGCGCGCAGACCGCTCGCGGTCGGCG
>JBKJND010000307.1:0-5694 GCA_046596095.1 Ahniellaceae bacterium
GCGCGCGGCGTTGTTGCCCGCGGCGCTGACAACCTGCGGCAGATCGATGATCACCGGACCATCCGCGGCGACCAGCACGTTGTACTCGGACAGGTCGCCATGGATGAGTCCGAGGCACAGCATACGCACGACGTCCTGCATCAGGCGAGCATGAAAGTCGCGGGCCTCGTCCGCGTCCAGTTCGACCTCCCCAAGGCGTGGCGCGCTGTGGCCTTCCGCGTCCGTGATCAAATCCATCAGGAGCACGCCGTGAAAATATCCGCGCGGCTTCGGTACGCGCACACCGGCCCCATCCAGGCGATAAAGCGCGTCGACCTCGGTGTTCTTCCACTCGGATTCGAGCTCGCGGCGACCGAACTTCGAGCCCTTGTTGATCGCGCGCGTCTGGCGACTGCCGCGTGCCTTCCGACCTTCCTGATACTGCACGCGCGCCTGGAAACTGCGCTGCGCCATGTCCTTGTAGACCTTGGCGCAACCGATCTCGTCGCCCCAGCGCACCACGTACACCGCGGCTTCCTTGCCACTCTTGAGCGGCCGCAGCACGGCGTCGATCACGCCCTCATCGATGAGCGGCTGCAATCCCTTGGGGGTCTTCATTGAATCGGGCGCTGCGTGTGAAGGGGCGCGCATTGTCGTCGATTGCGCTGGCTGCTGCTCAAGTCACCGGAAAGTTGGGTCAGAGTCATTTTCCGCACGCTGAGAGTTGGACTCGCGCTTCACTCCACGCTGGAAAATGACTCTGACCCCACTTTCGACCCCACTTTCCACTCCACCGCGCCGTGCCCGGCGACGCGTCCGCTGGCGAGACTGGCAGTCAGCAGATAGCCGCCGGTGGGGGCTTCCCAGTCGAGCATCTCGCCCGCGCAAAACGTGCCGGGCAGGGCGCGCAGCATGAGGTGCTCGTCGAGCGCTTCAAACATGACGCCACCGGCGGTGCTGATGGCCTCGTCCATGGGCCGCGCACGCTCAATACGTATCGGCAGCGACTTGATCGCGCTCGCCAGTTTGGAGGCATCCGCAAAATCGGCTTTGTCCAGATGCTCATGCAACAGCCCGACCTTGACGCCCTCGATGCCCGCGCAGCGCTTGAGGTGTTTGGCGAACGAATGATGTCCGCGCGGTCGCGCGAGATCGCTCGCGAGGCGCTCGAACGTGCGGTTGGGAGCGAGATCGAGGTACAGCGTCGCGAAGCCGTGCGCGCTGATCTCGTCGCGCAACGGTGCAGACATCGCGTAAATCAGACTTCCCTCCAATCCGGTCGAGGTAATGACGAACTCGCCTTGCTGAGTGATCGGGTCGCATTTGTCACCCGCGAATCGCGCGACTACTGACTTGACCGGCTGACCCTGGTGTCGGGTCGCGAAATGCTCGCTCCATTCGACATCGAATCCGCAGTTCGACGGTTGCAGCGGCGCCACGGCGATACCGCGTGCCGCCAGCAGGGGCAGCCATGTGCCATCGGAACCGAGCTTGGCCCAACTTCCGCCGCCCAATGCAAGCACGACCGCGTCCGCTGCAACGCCCGCTTCGCCGTCGGGCGTCGCAAATCTGAGCGCACCAGCTTCGTCCCAGCCCAGCCAGCGGTGATGCATGTGGAACTTGACGCCGCTCTCGCGCAAGCGACGCACCCAACCCCGGAGCAGTGGTGCGGCCTTGAGATCGACCGGAAACACGCGTCCCGAACTGCCAATGAAAGTCTCGACGCCGAGGCCGCACGCCCATGCACGCACCGCGTTCGCGTCGAATGCCGCCAACCATTCGGATACCTGCTCGCGTCGCCTGCCAAATCGCTGCACAAACTGCTCGTGCCGCTCCGAATGCGTGAGGTTGAGACCGCCCTTGCCCGCGAGCAGAAACTTGCGCCCCACCGAGCCCATGCCATCGAAAACGTCGACGCGCAGGCCCGCCGCGCGCGCGACCTCGGCCGCCATGAGGCCTGCGGGCCCGCCGCCAATCACGACCACTCGAGTTGGGACTGTCGAAATTTCCAGTGATCACCCGGAGTCAGACGCGCTTGTGAGCTCGCCGGATCAGCCCCCGAACCTCCCGCGATATTCCTGCGTGTAGTAGAGAATTTCGATCAATCGCTCGGGCATGTCGCTGGCCGTGCGCCAGTACCCGATTCCACCAGCGTCGGGCAAAAGGCCGAAGAAGGTCCGGTACAGCACCACGATTTCCGCTTCCTTGGCCAGCAGATCGCGTGCGGCCGTCAGCCGGAATGCGCTGGTCAAAACGTCGTGGCGAACGCTGCTCCCGCTGCCTAGTCGGTCGACCCAATAGTCTATGGATCCAAAACCCTCGGCTATCGCCGCGGCGTCCGGCTGCTGATCAAGATCCCCACCGAGTGCGCGCGAAAACATGAGCCGCACAAACGTCGCGTCGCTGAGCGTGCCGTTGGCGCGCACGAATGCTGCGTCTTGCGCGAGCACGGACGCGGCGGCCGAGATCGTGCCTCCCGCACGCAGCCCCGTCAGCGAGCGCTCGAAAGAGCCTCGATCGGGATTGAAGCCAATCCCCAGAAGTTGCAGGCGCGCCGCAGCGATGGCGGTCCGGCGCACTTCCATTGCCCGCAGCATTTGCGCCACGACTGCCGTTCTGCCCTCGGCAGCAGCCCGCGCGATCCAATGCGTTCGCAACGCGGCTGACCACGCGTGCCCCAGCAAATCATTTCCGAGTTGGTCAACCAGTTCGGCGTCCGAACTGATCGGGGTTCCCGCGGCGGGCACGATATCGATGCTGTCCACCGCGACGCCGAGGCGGCTGTCGTAGTCGATGGGCGAAAGCCCGGGCTGTCCGTCGCGCTCGCGTACGCCTACTTCGACGAAAAACTGCACCCCCGTTACCGGCACCGGTGCGGGTTGCGCGGGAAATGGGGCACTGAACAGGTTGCCCACGCACTGATAAAGGCGCGTCAAATTGATCCGCATCGGCACCGGCTGGCGATGCGCAAAGGTGGCGGGCGCCATCGACGGGATGTCGAAACCTTCCGCGCCGCACTGCGCACGCAGCGCCTGCCCCGACGTAAATACGATCTCGGCGCCGGGATAGTAGAACGACTCGCGGATCGTCCAATTCCACGGAACCATCACGCTCGGGCCTTCGACGTCGAACGCTTTCAGCAGATCGATCCACACCCAGCGTTTGCGCCCGCCCCACTGCGCCTCAACGAAAACACCCGAGTACTGACCGTGCGGCCTGGGTGGAGCCGCCTCGCCTTCGGAGAAAAACTCCGCGTTGGAATCGACCAGCCGGTAATTGAATCGGAGTACCGGGGCTGCCGTTCCGCCACCGAGCATTGCGAGAGGCGCGCCCCCGCCACCGGAACCGCGTTCGCTGTCCAGCCCGAAGCCAAGGTAAGGGATGTATTCGCGGGTCTGGCAGGCCGGGCGAGACTCCAGTTGTTTGGGGCGGTGGCTGAGGTCAACGGCGAGCAGAACTTCGTTCTGATAGGGGCGCCGAAGTTCGAGCGAGGGCCGGATCGCGACCCCGAAAACGCTCTCAAATGGAGCGACTACTGCTTCGCTCTGGTGAGGCGGCCCACTGTTGCAATTGGAATCCAGCGCCGGCTCGGAATTGGCGGACACCAACCAGAACCGATCGCCCAGGACAGCCGCGCTGCTGATCCAGTTCGAGAGTCCAAAACTTCGCACCGGTTGTGGACCGACGATCCCTGGGATGGGCACGAAATTGCCTGGACAAAGTGCAAACCGAGTCTGCGGAAAGGGGCAGTCGAAGGCGTAGTTCAAAGGGGACGCAGCGGTTCCCATCAAGGGCGACGCGTAGTCGCTGCGCCATGCCCCGGAGAACAGCCCCGCATCCCAGACTCCAGCGGCTTGCGCGGGCGTCAAGCTTGCGACCGTCAAAATCAATGACGCCCAGCAAGAGTGCCGTTTTGGATTGCGCATGCGACGCTCAAGCATGAGGAGTCGAGCGCATCTTAGGGCACGCAACGACGGGACAAAATGCGGGTTTGCCCCGCACTGCGGAAACAACGCATCGAGTCGTTGCGCGAGGTTTCCCGCATTCGGCGCTCAGCGCGCGTAGTAGGCCATCACCATGTGACGCGCCTGGGCAAAGAACAGCCAACGCTCGGCCAGCGCGGCGAGGAGCGTCAGCAATGCCGCGATTACCGGCAGGACGGTGCCGATCGTGGTGAGCATCACAGCGCCGCTTGCGCCAAGTGACGCGGAAGGGTGAGTGCTTGCGGTCAACGTGGGCACGACCAACGGGAGTGCTGCGATGGCGCTCGTCGCGATCAAACTCACAGTCACCGTCGCGCGCAGGACGCGCGCGTGGCGGCGCGCGAAGCGGAATCCCATCTCCCTGGTGAGGTAATTCGCCTCGGTGTGCGGGGCTTCGAAGCTGCGCGCTGCGCCTGCGCCCATGCGGTCGAGCCCCGTCATGTGCGCGGTGCTGGGCATTTCGATTGCGTCGATCGCTTGCCAGTAGCGCCACTTGAGCGCTGCGGTCGCGAGCGCGAACACGACAAGCGCAAGCTGGCCAAACACGGGCGCGCTGCCGAGCAGTACGCGCGACAGCGCGACCCACAGGGCGATGCCGGTGGTGGCCGCGAACAGCAGATAAACCGGCAATACGAGCGGGCCATGCCAGGCCGGGATCGGCGGCAGCGAGGTGTAGATGCGCGCCGTGCAGAACACCGTCGTCAACCCGAGCAGGAGACTTGCAGTCGCTGCAAGCTTTGTCGCGAGCCCGAGTTGGCCGAGCCACAACAGCGCCACGAACACCGAGGCGGCGAGCAGTGATGCGCTTGCGCTGACGCCTTCGCGCGACAGCCACGAAGACCGCCATTGCGAAAACGCGCGCCATGCGCGTTCGGGTCGGCCGAGGTGCGTGACCGATGCGCCGAGCCCCGCAATCACCAGTGCCAGCGCGATCAGCACCACGGCGGTGAGAAACAGTGCGCGCACGTTAAGTGGCGTCACGGTCTGCGCGCAATCGGGCGCGAAGCATTGGGGCCCGATCAGCGCGGCGATGGCCGCGCAAGCAAGCAGCCCGTAGCCCGCGCCGGACAGGACGCTGAAAAAAATAACGGAAAAAGCAGGACGCATTCGATCTCAGCGGCTGAGCGCGCGGTCGAGCCAGCGCAGGATGGGCGGAAGCGCCGATGGATCGTATGGGTCGTCGACATCCGCGTTGTGGGTTTGCGCGAGCGATGCGTCAGCGCGCGACGATGCTGCATTGGATGTCGCATTATCGCGACGTGGGCGTGGCGGCAAGTAGCGGTTGACCGGCGCGTAGCCAAGCTCGGGTGCGAGCGCGTAGCCGCCGCGTTCGACGACAAGTTGCGAGATCGCGGAATCCGGGTCGCCGAGATCGCCAAAGTGGCGCGCGCGTGTGGGACATGCCTGCACACACGCAGGCTCGCGTTCGCGCACCGGCAAGCGCTCGTCGTAGATTCGATCGACGCACAGCGTGCACTTCTGCATGGTGCCGCGCACGGGGCCCACTTCGCGTGCGCCGTACGGACAAGCCCACGCGCAGAGCTGGCAGCCAATGCATTTCTCGGCATCGACCAGCACGATACCGTCCTCGCTGCGTTTGTAACTCGCGCCGGTGGGGCACACGGTGACGCACGCTGGTGTTTCGCAATGCAGGCACGAGCGCGGGAAGTGCAGCGTGCTGGCCGGCTGCGCATCGAGCGCCTCGACCTCGTAGCTGTGCACGCGATTGAAC
>JBKJND010000309.1:0-3886 GCA_046596095.1 Ahniellaceae bacterium
GTGCGGCAGCGTGTCCATGCCGCCGGAAGCCATGGATGCGACACGGTGCAGGACTTCCGGCGGCATGGACACGCTGCCGCACAATGGCGCGGTGATCACCCTGCTCGCCGTCACCGGCCTCACCCACCGCCAGGCCTACAAGGACATTTTCGCGATCACGATCATCAAGACCCTCGCTGTCTTCGTCGTCATCGGCATCTTCTACGCCACCGGCATTGTTTGAGTTGACCAGAGCACCATAGGCGCCGTAGCAAACAACAAAGACCGCGAACAGCGAGCCGGTTACAAGTTCCGATCGCGCCAATGAGTTGGGAACGTAAGGACCTGACTGGATGGTCTCCACTTATTCGGTCTGGAGTTTTCCCCGTTCCTCAAGAGCATCCTGCTCAAGCATTGGCGATCCCGGATCTGCGCCCAGCAGGAGCGCTCGCGCGGCGCATTGCTTTTCCAGCAATTGGCGGCACGGGGCGCTGTACGGTAGACTTCCGTACAAGGAGTCCTGTTATGACCACCAGCGCCGCCCGTCTCGACCTGCGTCTCAACCCGACCGACAAGGCCCGCATCACTCGAGCGGCCGACTTGCGCGGCGTACCCCTGTCGGCGTTCGTGCGCGACGCCGTTTTGCGCGAGGCCGAGAATGTGATGGCCGCAGAGTTGACCGTCACCCTTTCGGCAATGGAGTCGCGGCGTTTTCTCAAGGCGCTGGACGCGTCGTTCAAGCCCAACGCCAGGTTGAAGAAGGCCATGAGCGACGCCGCCGGGCTCACCCGTTGAAATGACGCTGCAGTTCCTGCTGCTGGACGCGCGGCGGCACGACCGTGCAGGCTTTCGGAGCGGCGACGCCGCCCTCGACAAATATCTCCAGAGTCAGGCCGGACAGCACCAGCGCGACAACATTGCTACCACCCATGTCCTGAACGACGACGGCGAACCGGCACGGGTGCTGGCCTACTGCAGCCTTGCGGCCGCGCAGCTCCATCTGAACGACCTGCAGCCAGCGGACCGCAAGCGCCTGCCCGGCTATCCCGTGCCTGCCGTGCGCATCTGTCGACTCGCCGTAGCGCGCGATGTACAGGGCAAAGGCTATGGTCGGTTGTTGCTTGGCCACTCCGCCAATCGCAGTCTTGCCCTTCGAGAAACTCTCGGCGTGAGAGTGCTACTAGTGAATGCCAAGGACGAGCGCGCCGCAGCGTTCTACGCAGCTTTCGGTTTTCGGCCGGCGTTCGAAAATGCGCTGATGTTGTATCTGACTTTGGGCAAGCAGTGAACGTTCTACGCCACGGTTGGCACCCGGAGAGTGAAAAGCAATTAGTGATTGGTGTCGGTGAGCGGGTGCGCGGTGAGCTCGACGTCGAGCGCGCGCGCGACGGCTTCGGGGGAGCCGCTGCGGCGTGCGAGGCGGAGATATACGACCGGCACCACGAAGAGACTCAGCAAGGTCGATAGCATGAGTCCGAACACGACGGTGACGCCGATCGCCTGACGGCTTGACGCACCCGCGCCGCTCGCGAACAGCAGTGGCAGCGCGCCGACCATGGTCGCGATCGAGGTCATGAGGATCGGGCGCAGGCGCGTGGTGGCCGACTCGAGTATCGCGGCGCGAATGTCGCGGCCCGCGTCGCGCAACTGGTTCGCAAATTCGACGATGAGGATGCCGTTCTTGGCCGCGAGACCGATCAGCATCACGATGCCGATCTGGCTGTAGATGTTGAGGCTCTCGCCGAACACGGCGAGCCCGAGTAGCGCGCCGAGAACCGCAAGCGGCACGGTGAGCATGATCGTCAGCGGATGCACGAAGCTCTCGAACTGCGCGGCCAGCACCAGGAACACGATGAGCAGCGCGAGCACCAGCGTGAATACGATAGACGAACCGGTCTTGAGGTACTCGCGCGCCTCGCCCTTCCAGTCGATGGGATTGGAGGTACCCCTCATCTCCGCACGCGCCACGTCTTCGAGCCACGTGATCGCTTCGCCGAGCGTGTAGCCTGGTGCGAGGTTGGCCGACACGGTGATCGCACGCAGCCGGTTGAAGCGGTTGAGCGAACCGGGTTCCGCCAGTTCGGTGAAGCTGACGAGGTTTGACAACGCCACCAGATCGCCGCTGGTTTGCGAGCGCACGCGCAAGCTGGTGAGGTCGACCGGATCGCGACGATCATCGCGCTGCGCCTGCAGCAGCACGTCGTATTCCTCGCCTTCGCGCTGGAACGTGGTGACACGCCGCCCGGCCATCAGCGTGTCGAGTGCGGCGCCAATTTCCTCGACGCTGACGCCGAGCTGCGCTGCGCGCGCGCGATCGACTTCGACGCGCAGTTGCGGGCGCGTGTCCTTGTAGTCGGAGTCCGGGGATACCAGCCGCGGGTTGTCTTCCATGCGCACCAGCACGCGATCGCGCCAACTGGTCAATTCTTCATAGGTCGGACCTTGCAGCACGAGCTGCACGGGCGGGCCGAACGAACGCACCAGACCGCTGCGCGCCTGCGCGGAAGCACGCACGCCGGGAATGCCCGCCAGCAAAGCGCTCGCACGCTGCACGACGTCATCGGTCGACGCCTCGCGCTCGCCCCATTGCTTGAGCAGCAGCGTCGCCTGCCCCGTGTGCATTTCCTCGCTGTTCGCGCTGCCCATGCCGCGCGGCGTGCGGATGTTCATGCGCGCAACGGGACGGTCGGCGTCGCCGGAACCGTCCTCGACCAGCGTCATCAGGCGCTTCTCGACTTCGGCCATGCGCGGCACCATGTAGCCGAAGCCCGCGCCTTCGGGGCCTTGCACCTGCACGAAAAACGCGCCGCGATCTTCCGACGGCGTCAGTTCCTTCGGCAACGACCACACCAGCAAGCCGACCGCACCGAGCGCGACCAGCATCACGATGACGACTATCCACGGATGTCCCAGCGCATGGCCAAGCGCGCGGCCGTAACGCGCCGACAGCGCGCTCATCGCGTTGTCGACGCGCCGCGTGAGTCCGCGCTCGGCGTCGTGCGGCACCAGCAGCTTCGAGCACATCATCGGGCTCAAGGTGAGCGCGACGAATGCCGAGATCGCGACGGCGGATGCGATGGCCACCGACAGCTCGCGGAACAATCGTCCGAGGTTGCCCTGCATGAATGCGATGGGGAGAAACACCGCCACCAGAACCGCAGTCGTGGCAATCACCGCGAACGCGACCTGGCGTGCGCCGCGGTACGCCGCAACAAGCCGTGGCTCGCCGAGATCGACGCGACGCTGGCAGTTTTCCAGCACCACGATGGCATCGTCGACCACCAGGCCAATCGAGAGCACCAATGCCAAAAGTGTCAGCAGGTTGATCGAAAACCCGAACGCAGACAGCGCAATGCAAGCGCCAAGAATGCACACCGGCAAGGTCACCGCGGGAATCAGCGCCGCACGCCAGCTGCCGAGGAACAACCAGATCACGATCACGACAAGGAACGTCGCTTCGGCCAGCGTTTTATAAACTTCAGTCAACGCAGCTTCGATGAAGATCGTCGTGTCGAACGCAACGAGCAGTCGCACGCCCTTGGGCAGGGTGCGATTGATCGCGTCCATTTCGGCGCGGGCCGCTTTGGCGACGTCGAGCGAGTTCGCAGTCGAGGTTTTGATCAGACCGAGGCCAAGCTGACGAGAGCCGTTGCCGCGAAATTCGCTGCGTGTCTCGGCCGACGCGAGCTCAACGTCCCCGACTTCGGCCAGCGTCACCACGCGGCCGTCGCGCTGCGCGATCGGGAGCGATTCGAAGTCGCTCTCGCCGCGATAGCTGCGGCTCAGGCGCAGGATGAAATCGCGCTCGGCCGACTCAAGGCGCCCCGCCGGCAGCTCGACATTCTCGCGACGCAACGCCGCAGCGACATCGGCCACCGTAAGCCCGCGCGCGGCCAGCTCATCGCGC
>JBKJND010000245.1:0-3876 GCA_046596095.1 Ahniellaceae bacterium
AGGGCCCTGTGCCTTGAACCACTCAAGGACGTCTTGATCCACGCGCAATGAAATGGATGCCTTCGAGGGAAGCGGCTGCAACCCGCGCCTCACCACTCCGCGGACGATGTGCTGGACCTCTGCCTCTGGGTGTTCCACGGACGCAGAAGGACTAGCTGCCTTCAAACGCCCCCAGTCAGTTTTTGACTTCACCGAAGTAGATTTGCGCTTCGCGCTTTGTGGCGTGTCGGAACGAGATGATGCGGATTTCATTGTCACTCTCCGTATGAACTACTGAGACGGGAATGCCAGCAAGCAGGCCAAGGGTCACAAAGCGCTGCTCGCCGTAGGAGAACCGATCGTCTTCGAACGTGAACGTCACGCTCTCGACACCAGTGCTGCGTCAACAAAGTCGAGCCCGTGTGCCTTTAGGTTCGCTGCGCGCTTCGCCTCGGACCAAGTGAACTCCATGGAGCAAGTGTATATACATCCCGTATGGGCGTCAACGGCCCGGCGGTCTAACGTCGGAGTTGACCGGCACGCAGCGGCATTGCGCCGCGAGGCGTACGCTCACCAGCACGCTTCGAGGCGCAATGCCGTTGCGTGTCCGTGTCGAACGACCTGTTATACGTCACGGGCCCGCCTTCTCCAGTAGCCTGGCCGCCGCTTCGTAGGCGCAATGGCGACTACGTAGACCTCGTCCTCGTTGTGCAGATACACCAGCGAGAAGTTGAACCTTCGATCGATGACTCGGCGCGTCAGCAGTCCGCATTTCGGCCAAGCCTCAGGTGTGGCGGCCGCCTGGATTTCCGCGGTATGAACTGCCTTGTCGAAGAGTTCCGCGAGCCGAGTGCCGATGGCGGCGTAGTAGTCGACTTCGTGCAGAAACTCTGCACGGGCTTCTGGGTGGTAGCGAACCGTCCTCACCGCCGTATCAGACGGCGAGCTTCGGCGTGGACTTCTTCGGCGGGGATGAGACGAACGGCACCCGATTCGATTTCGGCAACCCGACGTTCGATCTCCCGATCCCAGGCGGCCTCAGCGTCGGCATCAGCCTCCCCTTGCAAGGACTCCAAGAGTTCTTGTGCAAGGCGAGCGCGATCCTCGGCTGACAAGGCCTTAGCTCGTGCTGAAAGTTCGTCGACTAGGGTGGACATTGCGATCTCCGCATGCTTCGAGACAGTTTACTCCGGGGCGCGCAGCAGCGATATTGGTGACGTATAACGTGCGTGTGACCGGCGACCGAGGACAGGTGCGCAGGTAGCATAGCGACCGAGCGGACGCCCTTGGGCGTCCGTGTCGACTAGCTGGTTGTAGGGCGATGGCATGGCCGTTCGAGAGCAAGTTGCTTCCTCGGTTTGCCTCAACCCCACGCACATGCCAACTCGCACGAGCGGCACGCTACTTCTATCTGGCGAGAACGTAGGGCGAGGAGAGCACGCTTGCCTGCTCGTAGCGATCCGCCAACAGCCAGTTATTTAGCCCGATGGCGAATCGCCCGGAGGCGGCCTCGATCTGGAAGGCGGTGCAGTAACCCCGCAGTCGGGCCCGTCACATCGAAGGTATTGCCGGCAAGGCTGCCTCTTTCGGCTTCTGGTCCCGCAACGAGTTTCGCGACTCCTGAGCCATCTTGTTGCTCCACACCTTGAACTGGGCCAGGTACTCAAGCTTGCGCGAATCCGCCTTCACGACGGCCTGCGACCATTCTCCCGGGCTGCGTTGGGCGGCCGGATTGATGCCATAAAAATCCGGGTTCACGTATGACAAGGCCCATACATGTACACCCGTGCCGTACTTGAGGTATTTCGCGGCCAGCAGCACGTGTGGCACGGCGACGCCGTTGGCCTTCATCCAGTCCCAGAACCAGGTCTCGATGTCCTGCTGCGGCCCCGTGGTCGGGCCTTCGACCTCCTCGATCGTCAGGCACGTGGGGAAGTTGAAGTTCCCGTCCAAACCGTCGCGATGCAAGGGTGTCGACCGCGCGTCGCACGCTGTGGTGTTCCAAACGCGTACCAGCGGAATGGTAGATTGCGAGGCGCGGAAGTACATGGCCACTTTCAATTGCCGCGTGGCGGGGTCCACTTGCACCGCAAAGGCGTGTTTCACGGGGGAATGGTCGCCCAGGCTCTGGGTCCGCTCGCAGCGACACGAGTAATCGTTCTTCGTGATTTCGGTGTCGGGAAGGGGGAGAACTTGCCAGTCCCCCGGCGGCAGCGCGAATGCGACGCGGCCGACATGCAACACTCCGAACGCCGTCGTGGCGGACGACGGGGGTGTTTGCTGAGCGGCGACGCAACCGTTCCAGAGCACAACGCACAAGCCCAGAAGCCGGACGAGCGAGGTGGCGGTAGTCATGGCGTATTACGCATCCGCATTTCGCGGGTGTCAATGTGCGGCTGACGTCGGGCCGGCTTGCCCGTTTCCGTCGCCGTGCAGCGCCGCCAGTAGACAGACGCGATGTGAAGTGGTGCGGCTTTGCATTTCGCGAGGTCCTCGCTGGTGCCTACCGTCGGACCGCCCTATAACGTTGAAGTTGACCGGCACGGTGCCGCAAGGCGGCGCGAGACGTACGCTCACCTGCACGGCTCGCGCGGAGGCGCGGGCGCGAAGCGCTCGGAAGCACCTGGGCGTCCGTGTCGAACGACTCGTTAGGGCGCATGCTGGAACTGAGCCCCGACGACCTTGCCAACGCCGTCAAATTGCACTCGAAGCCCACTGTGATGCCATCCGAAACCCGAACATTGACCAAGAGCATACGACCAGTTCGGGCCATAGCGAGTGGGCTCTCCCAACACAGCCGAAACCTCGCTCTTGGTAAGGCCGGAAAGCCGCTTTGACTCAATGAGGCCCAGCGCCAGTGCGCCTCTCCCACATCCAGGATCTCCAACGTCAGTCGCCATGTTCGCGCTTCTAAGCCACTCTGATTGGTCGAAGGGCCGGGCCTGCACAGACGGTTGCTGAAAGGACCAAGCTATCCAGCCAGCGGCGATGAAGCCACTGCCCAAGAAGATAGCAATGATCCTGGTCGCTCGCCTGCGCATGATTGCTCCGGCCTAACGTCCGAGTTAACCGGCGGCCCGCTTGCGGGACGTCCGGCTTGGGCGACCAGTTATGGGGCGCTCCTCCTGCGCCTCGACATACGCGTCAAGGAGACGGCGGATCATTCGCTGGTACTGAGTTTGGTGCTTCGAAGCTTCGAATTTGAAAAACTCCACGCTCTTCTTACTTAGCGCAAGGGTTACCTTGACGCCCTCTTCACGAAACGCCAACTCGGCTGGCGGCGGCAAAAAGTCAAGAACAACTTCGATGTCGCCCAACGGCTCATTCGTGTAGGTGATTTTCCTTTTCATATACGGCCTTTCCCTTGCGCCAATATCCGGCGCCAGTAATGCGAGCCACACCGCCTCGATAGGTAAACCGCACTGTGAGAACGCCACCCTTAACTTTTCCGAAGCAGTAGAAGCGCTCTTCGGCCTTGCTGTGGTTGAGATCTCGGGCGATAACGCGATGCGGATCGGCGAACGCTAACTGGGCTTCGAAGAAGGAGACATGATGCTTGGCAAAGTTCGCCGCATTCTTGCTCTCGTCCCACTCGAAGATCATGGGAGGTAGTTTACCAGATAGCCATACTTTCCGCCATAGGAGCGTATGGCTGCAGCAGCTGAACGCTACGTGCCCTATAACGTCGGAGTTGACCGGCGCGCAGCGGTATTGCGCCGCGAGGCGTACGCTCACCAGCACGCTTCGCGGCGCAAAGAAGTGGCTGCGCGTCCGTGTCGAACGACCTGTTAGCGGGGTAATCGGCCTGCAGCCGCAAATCGCGCCGAAGAAACATGTTGTCCTGCGTTGTGGCAAGGTGCGATGCGGTGCCACAAAGACCGATGTAGCAATGGTGCA
>JBKJND010000358.1:0-2888 GCA_046596095.1 Ahniellaceae bacterium
ACTGAAGAATTCGTTTTCTTCGATCATGCCGTTGTCGTTTTGATCCCAGTGTTCGAACTCGGTGTGGAGCTTGAGTTCTGGATTGATCTCTTCGAGGGTCAGCTTGTGATCGCCGGTTTTGTCCATTTCATCGAATTGCGCTGATTTGCCGCGGTACGTGTTCGGCATGTCGGGATTGCTTGCGCAGGCGGCGAGCACGAGCGCTGCTGTCAACGGCAGACTGAGCTTGAAAGAGGAGTGCATGACTTGGATCCTGGTCGAGCTGGCCAGGCGCCAGCATCTGGCACTCTAGGTAACGGAGGCGAACCTGCACTGAATGCCTGCGCGTTAGATTTCGCCGCGGCAGGGCTCGTTAGCCTGAGCTTCATCGGACGGCAGTGAAGGATTGTCGAAGCTCAAGCTCAATGCGCAAATCCGTCCGGCATATGTCGCCTTGCAGGATCATCCAGTCCACCCCGGACGGCAAACGCTCCCTCAGCTGCAACGCCACGGCGGGCGCCTCCTCCGCGTCGCGCAGGTACACGCGCAAGGCGCTGCCCGCGCCCAACGCGAGCGGTTGATCGAGGCGAGTTGCCGCGGCCACGATGAGCGTGTCGACATTGCGCAGGGCTTCCTCGAGCTGGTTTGCCGTGCTGCCGTGCACCGTGGCATGACCGACGACGCTGGCCGTACCCGACACCAGCAGCAGCGGCTCGGGCAGCCAGGGCAACAGCATCGCTCGCGAAAACCCGGGCGCCGCCGGTCCAAATTCGCGTGGGTAGTTCCAGGCATGGGTCTGCCGCGGATTCTCGATGGCTTCACCCGCGCGGCGCGCCGCCAGGAATGCGATCTGCAGGCGGCCCGGTGACCCTGGAATGCCGATGGCGGTCGCGGCCGGGTAATCACTGGCCGGCACCAGCGACTGCACTTGCGCGCGGCCGACGCAAAAGCGCCGATAACGTTCGTCGTCGCCGGAGCCGTCGTTGATCGCCCCAAAAAAATTCCAGTACCTGAGCAGATGCGGAAAACCGCGCCCAGCGCACCCGTCGTGAATCTGCCGGTACGCAGTGGCGATGGCGGGCTCGAGCGGACCTTGCTCCGCAAGATCAAGCAGTCCGCAAAGGAGGTTGTCGGTGACGAAGAACGTGAGATCGTCGCGCGTCTCGCGCACTATCTCCGAGCCTTCGAACCACCCCTCGTCGGTACGATTGCCTGCAAGCCAACGCAGCGGAATCGGGATGACGTGCGCGCCGGCCGTTTTCGGCGCAACGTCGCTAGCGGCAAACCGCCAGCCGCGGGCAGGCCGGGCGAGCGGCTGCGCTTGACGAGCGTCATCGGCGAGTTCGAACGGCACCAACAATCTCTGGGTTGGGAGCAGGGCGCGCAGTCTAGCGGTGTCCGGGTCGCGCGCGTTCTCGCGCGTGGGCCATGCGATCATCCGCCACCCCCTGTAGCGCGCATCGTCGATGGCCGTGCTTCCCGATTTCGAAATCGTTGCGGACTGGCTGCGCAAGTTGCAGGACCGCATCACCGCCGCAGTTGCTGCAGCCGACGGCGGGGCAGGCTTTCTCGAAGACGAATGGACGCGCGCAGAAGGCGGCGGCGGCCGCACGCGTATCCTGCGCGATGGCGCGGTTTTTGAACAAGCCGGCATCGGGTTTTCCGATGTCTCGGGCGAACGCATGCCGGCGGCTGCGACCGCGCAGCGACCGGAGCTTGCCGGCGCCGCCTGGCGCGCGGTCGGCGTGTCGCTGGTGTTTCATCCGGGCAATCCGTTCGTGCCAGCCGTGCACATGAACGTGCGGCATTTTCGTGCGATTCGCGACGGCGCGACCGTGGCCTGGTGGTTTGGTGGCGGTTTCGATCTGACGCCGTGTTATCCCTTCGATGAAGACGCGCTGCACTGGCACGCCAGCGCGCGCACGCTGTGCGCGCCGTTCGGCGGCGACGCGCGCTACCTCGCGCACAAGCGCGCCTGCGACAAGTATTTTTACCTGCCGCACCGCGACGAGACGCGCGGCGTCGGGGGGCTGTTCTTCGATGACTTGAATGAACCGGATTTCGACGGGGCGTTCGCATACGTGCGCGCAGTCGGTGATGCTCTGCTGCCCGCCTACCTGCCGATCGTCGAGCGCCGTCGGGGCACGTCGTTCGGTGAGCGCGAACGCGAGTTCCAGCTATATCGGCGCGGCCGCTACGTCGAGTTCAATCTCGTCTGGGATCGCGGCACGCTGTTCGGCCTGCAATCGGGCGGCCGCACCGAATCCATCCTCATGAGCCTGCCGCCACGCGTGCGCTGGGAGTACGGCTACCAGCCCGAACCCGGCTCCCCCGAAGCGCGACTCGCCGCGTACCTCAAACCCCGCGACTGGCTCAGCGTCGAATAGCCCGTCAGTGGGCGGTGGTGGCGTCGCGCGGTCGCGCGGCGCGACGGGCCAGTACTTCGCAGGCGTGGCGATAGCCGGTTTCGATGGCGCGTTCGTGCGCGTGCCAGTCGAGCAGGTCGATGTCGCGCAGTGGCGGCGCGATGAGCAGATCCGCGCTTGCGCTCGCGCGCTGACTGGCCGCGGTCGCGCCAACCGTGCCCGCGCGCAGCAGCAACTCGATGATTCCGGGTCGCGTGCGCTTGCGGAAAAGGTCCGGCAGCAGGGCCCACCAAGGCGGCAGCTCGGTCTCGTCCGCCATCGCGGTGATGTCGTGTTCCGCGCCGACATCGACCGCGATGGTCTCGTCGACCGGCCATTGCCGCATGACGCCGACCGGCAGATTGTCGAGCACCGCGCCGTCGACAAACACCTTGCCGCCTTCGATGACGGGCGGCAGCACGCCGGGAATCGCCACCGACGCCCGCAGTGCGCGCCACAAGGTTCCCTGCCGATGCACGTGCACCAGATTGTCGGTGAGATTCG
>JBKJND010000465.1:0-4556 GCA_046596095.1 Ahniellaceae bacterium
GGTCGCGCCAGTGGCGCGACAATTCCCGCCTCACCCCTGTGCTCAAACATCCTGCGCATCAATTCCCGGTCACTTGCTGCGATGCTCGGCTCACTCATGGGGCGCAGAGCGCGCATCATCACCGCGCATCCCTGCGCTGCGTCGATGGAAGTTGAACTCCGCGCTCCGAATCTTGCTAAAAGCCACAGCGGGTGAGATCCGCTCTGCCGACCTGACTTCCAATCTTGCTGAAGTCCGTTTCGAAGCGAGCGTTGCAAGCCGAAAAACAGGGGAAACGTCAGGTCCGGCACTACATCAACGTTGCCGTGTCACTCGCGCAGATTGCGCGCGAGACCCTCGAACGCCGCGAACGCCGGAGCGAGCGGTTCTGCGTAGCTTTGCCACGTGCCCGGAGCGAAGCGCGCGGCGCGTGTGCGCGGCGGCTTGAGTTCTGCGGCGAAGCGCTGACCCGGAACGAGCGGCGCCGTGCCGAGCAGCTCGCCGAGACGACGCCCGCAACCTTTCGGGTCATCGATCAGCTGGCTTGAATTGAGCGCAAGCACCGGCAAGCCGCTGAACTGCGCGGTCGCAATCAAATGCTGCAGCGCATTGGTCAGCCAACCCGCTGCGGCCACCGGATCGGGAATGGCCCAACCGGCACGCGTTCCGAACGCGAGCCAGTTGAGCAGCGCTTCACGCGGGTCGTCGGTCACAAGAATTAGCGGCAGCTTGCCAAACACCGCTTTTACCGGCGCCACCATCCGCGCGTCCCACGCGGGCAGCCAATCGATCACGCGCGCGTCGTCTGGCAGACGCAAGCGCGCCAGCGCGCGTTCGTACTGGCGCGCAAACAGTTGCGCGTCGATGTCGCTGATACCGCGCGCGTAGCGGTCGCCTTCGAGCTTCGAGAAACCGTCGCTCCGACCGTCGCCGCGGAAGCGGTCCGCCAATACCAAGTGACCGTTGTCGGTGAGCAAAGCCGCCACAAGCTCGGCACTGCTGCCCGGTGTGCCAAGCAGCAGTGCCACGGGTGCTCGATCAACGAGCGCGACCGGCGCGACATCGCCCATCGCAATCTGCGTCATGGTGTCTTTGCCAAGCGCGCGCGCGCGGGGCGGTCGACCCGCGCCGCGTGCCTGGTGCGCGGATTGCCAATACTCGAGCGCGCCCGACGTATCGCCCTCAAGGTGCGCGGCACAGCCGGCAAGGCCCATCCAGGCGACGCGTTGCGGTGGGGGCAGTGCGGCCGCGTCGAGACTGGTCGCCAATTCGAGTGCCGCCGCCGCGTCGCCGCGCAGCAAAGCCGCGTTCATCAGCAGACCTGTGGCATTGGCTTGCTGCGGCGACGCGTGCAGCGCGCGTCGGGCCAGCTGTTCGGACTCTTCGAACTCGCCGTTTCGATCGAGCAACGTCGCCAATGCGGCCAGGCTGTCGGCATCGTCAGGTTTGAGTTCGACGACGCGACGAAACAGCGACAGTGCCTCGACATTCTGTCCGCTCTGGACCAGCAAGCTGGCGAGCGCACGCAGCGTCAGGGCATCTTCGGGTTGACGCGCGACGTGCATGCGACAAGCCTCGATCGCCGCATCGGTGCGGCCGCTCTGTCGCAAGGCGGAAACCCATTGATGCAGTACCGCGACATCTCCGGGTTGCAACGCGTGCAGCGCCCCGTAAGCAACGATCTCGCCGTCAAGGTCGCCGCGCGCCCGTGCCAGTTCGGCGCGCTCGGTGGCCGTCGCGACTGCTTGACCGGGTAGTGCGGCCAGGCGTTCGAGTGCGCTTTCGGCACCGGCAAAGTTGCCGCGCTCGCGGCGCGCACGCAGCAGCATGCGCAGCGTCGCGGGCGAGTCCGGGCGCAGGCGCAGCGCGTTCTCAAGCGCGGCTTCCGCAAAATCCCACTGACCGTTGCCGATCAAGGCGCGGCCAAAACTTGCTTGCGTGGCGGAGTTGTCGGGATCGAGAGTCGCCGCGCGCGAGAGGTACCGCGCGGCACTGGCGAAATCGCCGCGATCATTGAGAAGGTTGCCGTATCCGATTAGTACATCCGCGCGATCGCGCTGGGTGAGGAGCGCGCGCTTGAAGTTGTCTTCCGCGCGGGCGTCGTCACCCTGGATACGGGCAATGTGTCCGAGTGCGCTGTACGCCGCGGTCAGGTTTGGGTCGAGGCGCAACGCCGTTTCAAAGTCGGCGCGTGCCGCAGCCCAAAGTCGCGCGTGAAACTCGATGCCGGCGAGCGTCAAATAATAGTTGGCGCGATCGGGCCGGAGCGCAACTGCCTCGCGGGCCAGCTGCAAGGCTTCTCCGATCAAGCCGCGTTGGCGCAGTACAACCGCCAGCAAATGCAGTCCGTCGGGATCTTCCGGGTTGAAGCCAAGCCATTCGCGATAGCGGGCTTCGGCTTCGGCCAGGCGGCCGTTCTTGTGGAGTTCGTAAGCTTCTTCGAGCATCGTCGACCGCGACGCAATGCGGCGCGAGGGGGCAAGTTGGGCCGCGTAGTTTGCCAGCTCCGCGCCGTCGCCGACGGTTTCGGCTACATTACGCGCCCCGCGCACGGGCAACGGTCGCGCTGCGACGAACACCATCGCGGTTACGTCCTCCCGGATATCGCAGGGGCAATGCTCACGCGCCGCTCACTGCCGTGCGAGCCGAATGTCACCCTGAATCACCGAGCACGATCACCAAGGATTCGCTGATGCGCAACCCACTTTTCATCGCGCTGCTGGCGAGCTTCACGCTCGCTGCGTGCAACCGTACCGAACCCGCGACGTCCGCGACCGCGCCAAGCGCGGCCGCCTCACCGGCCGCCGTCTCGACGAACAAATCAAAGGACACGATCACCGGCACCTTGCGCACCAGCGACGGCGCGCTCGCGGAACTTCCCGCCGGCGCTGTGGTGACCGTGCGGCTGCTCGACGGCACCCGCAGCGATGCGCCGCCAGCCGAAGTGCTGGCGCAGCCGGTGGTTTCCACCGGCACGCTGCCGATGCCCTACACGCTGACCTTTGATCCGAAAGCGGTCGAGCGCATGGCGACGTATCTGGTCGACGCCAACGTCACCTTGAACGGCCAGTTGCTGTTCCTGACGCCCGGCCGATTACCGGTGCTGACGCAAGGCGCCGGCAACACCATCGACATTCCCATGATCGCGGGGCTGGCCGTCACCGCGCCCGCGACCGAAGCCGACGAGGCCAGGCGCCTCTACGCCGATCTCGAAGCGCAGCTCGGCGCGATGAGGCGTCTCGTCGGCGAGCGCATCGTCGGCGACACCACGATTGGCTGGGATGCGTTCGCAGATCTCGCCGGCGTGCGCGTGGTGCGCGAGAACGTCGATTACGGCGAAGCCGGCGGCAAGGCCTCGCTCAAGTACGCGTATCGCGATGGCAAGCCGTGGGTCGCCGAGAAAGAACAGGGCGGCAGCAAGACGATGGTCGCGTGGGACAAGTTCGGCAACGTCGTATTCCGCGAAGTTACGCGCGGCGGCGAGACCAGCGAGGCCAGCGAATCGGTTGCCGCCGAGCTCAAGCTCGGCGCCGAAGAAATGCACACCATCGTCGCCGCGAAGCTCTGAGCGAAGGGCGTTAGGCGCTGTCGGGTCGGCCGCTGGTTGCGGCCGGCGCTCGCGCCGACCGCAACCGCAACTCACATCGTCACGGCGCGAAGTTGGCGGTCAGGCGGACGATGCCAGTCTGGCTTTCCGCACTGCTCACGTTCCAGAAGATGAAGGGCCCCGTGTAGCCCGAGCTGTCGCGGTAGCCTCGTACATTGCTGTTCGAGAACAATCGGTAATAACCAAAGCCGGTGTTCTGCTGGAATGCAGGCACGGTGCAGTTGCAGCGATTCTCCGATTGCAAGCCCATGTTGACGCCCATCAGTAGCGATGCAGCGGTGTTGTTGTTGACGAGGGGCGCGAAGATTTGCGTCGTGCCGAACACGTTAGTGAAGGTCAGCGGGATCGTTCCGGAGGGCATGGAGATCGTGCTGAAAGATCCCGTGACAGGATCTCCCACCGGCGTTCCGTTTGGCGTTGTCGGACGCACCATCTCAAAGGTCACGTCCAGCGGGCCGCTGACGGTGAGAGTTTGCGAAGCAGCGGTGGCGCTCGCCGGCACCTGACCCAGCGTCGTACCGTTCGCGCGCACGATCATCGGATAGATCAGACGATTGGTGAACGCCAGAGTGACGGAAGTGCCACCCGGTGGTGGCGACCCACCCGAAGTCGAGAACGAGACGTTGTAGGTGCCGGTCGTGCTGCCGAAGCCCCGCACTCTCAGAAAGTAGGTACCCGCCGACACCGCTCGCGAGATGCGGAAGTTGAGCCCACCACCGCTGTCGTCGTCTTCCACGAGCGCATTGCAATTTGCATCGAACAGTGTGGCGAATGGGTCCAGCGTGGCGATGCCCGAAGACTGCGCCGTGAGGGTCGTGGCCGATCCGAGGTTGACGCGGAAGAAATCCTCGTCCCCCGCAGGATTGATCGCGCCAGCCACTGAGCCCGGCGCAGCCGCGGACGAGGCAGCGGCGCACGAGTTGCCGTGATCGTCGCCACCGCCACCGCCACCGCCACCGGTTACCTGGCA
>JBKJND010000026.1:0-4414 GCA_046596095.1 Ahniellaceae bacterium
CCGGTTTGCGCTACACGGGCCGGCTGCAGGGGGACACCGCCGGCGTGATGACCTCGCCGGAGACCGAGATCGTGGCGGGTACGGGCTCGGTCCCGGGCGAACGCTGGGGCGATTACAACGACATGGGCGTGGATCCGGTCGACGGCTGCACGTTCTGGTTCATCGGCAACTACGCGCTCGGTACCGCCCGCACCAATCGCGCCGTGGCGTTTCGACATGACCAATGCGGCACGCCGACTTTCAGTCTTGCGACGACTCCGTCCGAGGTCGCGGTGTGCGCGAACACTCCAGCGCCGACCAACGCCCCGCCCGTCACCGTCAACGTCGGTTCCGTCAACGGTTACACGACTCCGGTAGCCCTGACGTTTGCGTCGCCACCGCCGACCGGCATTGCAGGCACATTCACGCCGCCGCTCGTCACTCCGACCGGTACGTCGACGCTGCAGTTGTCTGCCACCAACGCGACCACGCCCGGCGATCGGATCATCACCGTCCGGGGCACCTCAGGCGCCATCATCAAGGATCGCGCCGTAACGCTGGATGTCGCAACCGCGGTCGCGTCTGCACCGATGCTCACAGCGCCCGCCAACGCCGCCGTGGGTGTCTCGACGCAACCAACATTCACCTGGAGCGCCGCGGCCCAGGCGCAAGGCTATGTGGTTGAGGCGTCGACGAGCTCGGGTTTTGGCACCCTGCTCTTCAGCCAGGCCGCGGTGGGCACATCGCTGGTTTCGCCGGTCACGCTGCCGCCGTCCACGCAGATTTTCTGGCGCGTTCGGGCGACCAACCAATGCGGCGTGGGGCAGAACAGCGCCGTGTTCTCGTTTACATCAGCGGCAGAATTCTGCCGAACTCCAGCGCTCGCGATTCCAGACAACAACCCGACGGGCGCAACCGACGAGCTGGTCATCGCCGCGGGCGCAAACTTGAGCGATCTGAATGTCGCGGTGCAGATTGGGCATACCTGGCCCGGCGATCTGGATCTGGTTCTGACACGGGTGGGTGCAGCCAACACCGTCGTCAACATCGGCACCCGGTTGGGCGGCACCGGCTGCCGAATAGCCAACGTCGACGCGACACTCGACGACGAGGCAGGTGGTGCGATTGTGTGCGGTACAAGTCCGCCAGGAATTTCGGGAGTACTGCGCCCAACCAGCGCGCTAGCGCCGTTCGATGGCCAGTCGCTTGCGGGTACCTGGCGCCTGACCGTGATCGACCGAGCGGCCCAGGATACCGGGACGCTGACGCGCTGGTGCCTGCTGCCGACACCGTAACCTCCCGTGACCGGCATTCGACAAGGGCGGGATTAATCCCGCCCTTGTTCGGACAGGGATCAGCGCGGAGAAAACGGTGTGCTCGCCAAGGCGTGCACCACCAGCGCGCGCCACTGCGTGAGGTCGAGAGTGTCTTGGCGCGACACTCAGCCATCCAGAAGAAGGGGAGCAGCCATGAACGCGAATGCGACGCCGGAAGAGCAGCAGCGAGAAGACGGCCTTCCAGGTCACCCGGGTGTTCGTCGCATCCATCGGCTGCTCGGCAATTATTCGCACGATCATCAGAACCGGACCAATCGGTTGATCCACTGGCTGTGCGTGCCGCCCATCGTGTGGTCCGTCATGGCGGCGCTGTGGACCATTCCGGTACCGGCAGTAATTGGTCGCCCGGGCCTCTGGGCTTTCGCGGCCACCTTTGTTGCGTGGGTCTGGTACTGGCGGCAGTCGCGCGCGATCGGGTTGACGATGCTGGCGGTGTTCGCGGTGTTTGGTTTCAGCTGCCACCTGCTGTTGCAGGCGATTGGTCCACGTGGACTCCTGATCGCAGCGGCGGCGGTGTTCGTGGTGGCCTGGATCGGGCAATTCATCGGCCACCAGATCGAAGGCAAACGACCCTCGTTCCTGACCGACATAACCTATCTGCTGATCGGTCCCGCGTGGCTCGCGCAAAAGGCGCTGCGCAAATTCGGCATCGCGATTTGACGCCCGCCTTGCTCCCTTCGCCCTGTTGTAACGGGGAGAAGGGAACCGCTCTCGCAGTTCGCTGATGCCGCTCGCGCACTTCGGCCTGGTGGTGGTGATCTGCTTTGCGTGGGGCGGCAATTTCTTGGCGTCGGCGTTCGCGCTACAGCACTTCCCGCCGTACCTCTTCACGACGTTGCGGCTGGTGCTGTTGCTGGCGGTGCTGTTTCCGTTTCTGCGCCCCGTTGCACGGGGACAGCGCTGGCGACTCGTCGCGGTCGCGGTCTTGAACGGCGCGCTGCATTTCGGACTCAACTTCTGGGCGCTCAAACGCGCCGGCGATATTTCCTCGACCGCGATTGCGCTGCAGTGCTACATCCCGATGAGCGCGTTGCTCGCGGTGTGGTGGCTGGGCGAGCGCATCCGCTGGCGCACCGCTGCGGGCATCGCGCTGGCGTTCGCCGGCATCGTGGTGCTCGGTTTTGATCCGCTGGTGCTCGACGCGATCGATGCACTCGCGATGACATTGGCGGCGGCGCTGGCGCTGGCGATCGGCACCATCCTCATGCGCGGCATCAAGGACATCGGCATGTTGGAGATGCAGGGCTGGACCGCGCTGATCGGAATCCCGGTGTTGCTTGCGATCACCTTTGCGATCGAGACCGATCATTGGGCCGCGATCGCGACAGCGAGCTGGCGCGACTGGGCGGGCGTTGCGTACACGGCACTGGTCGCTTCGCTCGTCGGTCACGGATTGCTTTACTACCTCGTGCAGCGGCATCCCGTGTCGGAGGTAACACCGTACCTTTTGCTGGCACCGGTGATCGCGGTTGCGCTGGGCGTGTTCGTGTGGGGCGACACGCCGGGTCCAAAGCTCATGATCGGCGGCGCGATGGTGCTTGGCGGCGTGTTGATCGTGGCGTTGCGCGCGATCGCGCGGCGACGCGAGGCGCCGGTCGTGGCGTGATGAGCGCAGCGGGGCAAACTCCGCTCTAAAAAACGCGCGAGCCCACGCCGTTGCAGAGAAGGGCTTGCTCGGCTGCACCGCTAGCGTTTGGCGGCAATGTCGTCGACAAAAGTGCGCACGTCTTCGGGACGCGTGATCGGCGTCGAGCAGACCCGTTCGGTGCAGACGAAAGCGGCTGCACGCTTGAGCAAGGGGTACTCGACATCGGCGTTCGGCAACGGACCTTCGGCGCGATCCCACCATTCGAGGCGCTTGTAGGCGGCGGGCACGCGCAGCGCGGCGGTGTGGAGTGCTGCCGCCGCCGCATCGTCGCGCGCGCCAATCACGGTGAGATGCAATGGATCGCGACCGATCTCGCGATCGGCGAGCAGGATGCCGGCTTCGGTAATGCGCGCGAGCGCGATGCGCTCCTGGGCGAGATGCGCGAGCGCTCGCGCCGCGATGTCGCGATGCGTCGACTTGCCGGAATAGCGCGCAAGCGCGTTGGCGAAGCGCGCGAGTGCGATGTTCTCGTCGATCTGCACGATTGGCGCGATCGGCGAGGTTCCGCGCGCGGCGCTGGCGTAGCCCCGCGCCGTACGCAAACGCGCATCGATAAAGTCGGCTGCGGCGCCCGCATCGCGCAGTAACTTGCGCTCGCCGGTGACGCGGTGCAGTTGCAGCAGCGCACGTCCGAGTGCGAGCGTGTCGGCAAGATACGGTCCTGCCGCATCCCGCTCGCTGTGTCGAAAACCGCCATCTTCCTGCGCGCGGTTGTGTTGAGCCCACTCGACTGCAGCGCGCGCATCCGTCAACGCGCTCGCATCGCCGGTCACCTCAAATAGATACGCCAGCGCTTCGGAAATGACGCCTGCTTCGCGCGCATAGCGATTGCGATCGACGCGCGGAAGCCCTCGCGTACGCCGCGCGTTGTCGTCCAGCGCGAAGTAGTCGGCGCTGTGTTCGCCGGGTTTGAGATCAGCGTCCTGGCTCACGAAAAAGCCGCCGTCGGGGCTCTTGAGAAACACGTCGATGTACTTGCGGATCGCGAGCGCGGCGTCGAGATAGCGCTGAGCGCCCGTGATCGCGTGCGCAAGCGCGTATATGCGGAGGTACTCACCCTGCAGCGCGCCCAGCTTTTCGAAATGCGGGTGCGCCCAGTCGCCGCCGGTCGAATACTGGTACACCCCACCCCACACCGGATCAATAAGCGCGAGTGCCGCGTCAAGCGTCTGCATCGCGCGCTTTCGTTCGATGGCGTCGCCGTCGGCAGCGAGGGCAAGCGAGTACTCGACGCTGTCGCGATCCAGAAACTTCTGCTGCGTATTGAGGCCACCGCGCACGTTGTCGTAGGTATTGGTGTGCCGTGCCTGGAGCAGCGCGCGCAGCGTGGGGGCAAGGCCAGAGCGCGTCGAAACGGCAGTCGTGTCGACCTTGAGATCGCTTGAGGCTTCCGGCGACGGATCCTTGACGATTGCCGCTAGCAGGCGCGCCATCGGTTCCGGCGCGATGT
>JBKJND010000076.1:0-6168 GCA_046596095.1 Ahniellaceae bacterium
GTCCAGAAATTGGATTGAGCGTGTAGAGGCGGTCGTTTGCGAGACCGTCCACGGCCAGCACCAGGGCATTGTTGGCCGGCCGGCGATCGAGGCCAATGACGATGTCGCCCGCGGTCAGGCCGGTGATCGGCACTGTCGCGAAAGCCACGGCCGGCGCGGTCGCGTCGAATGTGTTGAGGTTGACTCCGGTGACCGTGTAGACGGTCTGGGCCTGCGTCACGCCCGCCATGGCAAAGCCGGCGAGCAACAAAATTGAGCGCAATTTCATCGAGGCAATCCTCATCTGGGGCAGTGGAAAACGGAACAGTCGCAAGCTTCAGTCACGGAGTGTACGGATAAACGACTCGTAAACAACCTTTGGAACGCTCTGCGTGGTTCCATGTGGTGATCTTTTCGTGAAACGGGCGATGCCCCAGCTAAACTCCGGCGCTTCGCTCAATGGTTTCCGGCACCCGCATGGCACTCGATCCGCTCGATCTTTACGACATCCGCTCGCTGCTCAGCGAAGAGGAACGTGCGGTACAGGACACCGTGGCGCGCTTCACCAACGAACGCGTGTTGCCGATCATTGGCGACGCATTCGATCAAGGCCGATTTCCGGGCGAGTTGGTCAGTGAGATAGCGGAACTTGGTTTGCTCGGTTCCTCGTTGCCCGAGCAATACGGTTGTGCGAATCTCAATGCCGTCAGTTACGGGCTGATCTGCCAGGAGCTCGAACGCGGCGATTCCGGAATCCGCAGCTTTGTCTCGGTGCAATCGTCGCTGTGCATGTATCCGATCTTTGCGTACGGCACCGAAGAGCAGCGCCAGCGCTGGCTGCCGGGTATGGCGCGCGGCGAGATCATCGGTTGCTTCGGTTTGACCGAACCGCATGGCGGTTCCGATCCGGCCAACATGAAAACGGTGGCGCGACGCGACGGCGGTGACTGGATCATCAATGGCGCCAAGATCTGGATCACCAACGGCAACCTCGCGCACATTGCGATCGTGTGGGCGCAGACCGACGACGGAATCCAGGGATTCTTGATAGAACGCGACATGCCGGGCTTCAAGGCGCAGGAAATAAAGCACAAGATGAGCTTGCGCGCGTCGGTCACGAGCGCGTTGTTCTTCGATGACGTACGCGTGCCTGAAGCGAACCGGTTGCCCAACGTCAAGGGTTTGAAGGGCCCGCTCGGGTGCCTGACGCAGGCGCGCTATGGCATTACGTGGGGGCCCATCGGCGCCGCGCAGGCATGTCTTGCCGAGGCCATTTCCTACGGCCGCGAGCGGATCCTGTTCGATCGTCCGCTCATCGCCAATCAGGCGGTGCAACTCAAACTTGCCGACATGGCGCGGCGCATCACCGGCGCGCAACTCATCTGCCTGCAGCTCGGTCGTCTCAAGGATGCGGGCAAGATGCAGCCGACGCAGGTCTCGCTCGCCAAGTGGAACAACTGCCGCATGGCGATCGACATTGCTCGCGAAGCCCGCGATATTCTCGGCGCCGCCGGCATCACCACCGAGCACTGCCCGATCCGGCACGCGTTGAACCTCGAATCGGTCATCACCTACGAGGGCACCGAGACCGTGCACCAGCTGGTGGTCGGTCGCGAGCTGACCGGCATCAACGCGTTTTGACGTGACTGCGCCGTTGCGGCACGTGGCGGCAGGGTTGCTGCGCGGGTGGCTGATGCTGCTGCTGGCGACGTGCGCATCGGGTTCGCACGCATCTCCACGCATTGCGACGACGCCGGTCTGGGTGACGGCGCTGGATCTCCCGTCGCCGAAAGACATCGCCGCGATCCAACCGGCGGATGGCATGCGCTACGTCCTGCTGGACGATCAGGTTGCGTTGCTCGATGCAGAGCCTGTCCACTATCGACGGTTCGTGTACGCCGTCACGGGAGAGCAGGGGCTCGCGGAAGCAGGCCGGCTCGACATGCGCTTTCAGCCAGATTACGAAGAGGTGCTGCTGCACTCGGTTTCCATTCTGCGCGAGGGCAAGCAGCATTCGCGTACGGCAGGCCTTCGATTCGAACGGCTGCGACGGGAGACCGGCCTCGACAGCGGCATCGTTGATGGCGAAGAAACCTGGCACGTCACGATTCCGGACGTTCGCGTGGGCGACAGTGTCGAGATCGCTTACAGCGTGACGGGTCAGAACCCGGTGTTTGGTGGCCAGTACTACAGCGCGTTTTCGACGAGCTACGACGACGCGCTGGGCGTTCGCCGCGTACGTCTTCTGCACCCCGACGGTCGACCGATTCGTCATCGCGTCACGCACCCGATGTATCGCGCCAGCCGGCATGTCGACGCTGGCCTGGTGGACAGCGCGTGGGTCGCGCGCGCGCTGCCGGGCGTGAGGGTGGAGGCTGACGTGCCGCCGTGGTTCGACGCTTTTGGTTCGATCGAGTTGTCGGAGGCAGCTGGCTGGGCGCAGGTCGCGGCGTGGGCGCGCCCGTTGTTCGCGCAACCGTTGAGCGATCGGAGTCTGGCGAAACAGTGGGTGGAGACACTCGAACTCTCGGCCGGCGACAGGGCCGGCAGCGTGGCGCGTGCACTTGCGTTCGCGCAGGGCGAGATCCGGTACACCGGCATCGAGATCGGCGTGAATTCGCACGCGCCGAAGGCGCCCGAGCTGACGCTGGAGCAGCGTTACGGCGACTGCAAAGACAAGGCAACCCTGCTCATTGCATTGCTCGCGGAGATTGGCGTTGAGGCCGAGCCGATCCTGGTCAATACCGACGTGCATCGAGGCGTGCGCGATTTTCTGCCCCGTGCCACTGCCTTCGATCACGTCATCGTGCGGATTCTGGACGTGCCCGGCTGGACATTCGTGGATCCGACACGGGAACGTGAAGTGGGCCCTGCGCACGCGCGCGCGACATTTCCGTACGAATTCGGTTTGCGCGTCGCGCACGATGTCAGCAATTTGATCGCGATTCCTCGCCCGGTCCCGACACAACCCGAGGTGGCGGTGGAACAGGTGGCGGCGATGTCGCTGGATGCGGCCAAGCAAGGCGACGCAGGCCTCGGTGTCGTCACCACCTATCGTCGCGGCCATGCCAGCGGAGTGCGTGCCGAGTTTGCCGATGGCGATGCCGCCAGTGTCGGCGAAACCTATCTCGAGTACATGCGCGACATTTACACCGACATCGAGCAGGTGGCGGCGCCAAGCTTTCTCGACCGTCCCGCCATCGGGTTCGCGCGCGTCGATGAGCAGTATCGCGTGCGCTGGGACGAATCCGATCTGGACGCAAGTCTCAGCCTGTTTCTGTTCCAGATCTCGGATTGGACCAAAGTCCCGAAGGGATCCAGGCGCACTCAGCCCATGCAGCTGAGCGGGCCGCGCTGGGGCCGGCAAACCATCCGTGCGCGTTCGCCCGGCGGCTGGGGCATCGACGCTGAGGAGGGGCGGGTAGAAAACGACCATTTCCGTTTCGAACGCAAAGTGAGCGTGATGGGCGACACGCTCGTGGTCGCGGCCGACTGGCGCCGCAAGCGCGACTTTGTGGCGCCGGCCGATTTTGCGGCCGTACGCAAGGATTTGCTCGCGGTGCGCGAGTTGCTCGACTACCCCGTGCGCGTCGGTGGCACGGACCCGCTCCCGCAGGAGATGCGCGCGCGCGATGTGCTGTGGCCGTTGTCGGCAATGGTCCTGGTGGCGGGGTTCTTCACATGGTCATGGCGCTTCCGCGCTCGCAGTGCGGTTGCCGGCATCGTGTTCCAGCCGCGGCGGACGGCTGTTGCCCTCGTAAATAGCGACGCCGGAATGCGCGTCGCCATCGTGTGCATCGTGATTGCCAGTGTGCTCGGAGTCTGGCTGAATTGGGATGCAGACGCAGCGTCGTTGACCGGACGGCTCGCGACGCAGCAGTTTTTCGGGCTGACATTCAAGAGCGTCTTGACGGCGTTGATCGGCGCGGCGTTGGTTCGAATGGGCTTCCGCTGGCTGAAGAAGTCGGTCGCATTCGAGGACCTTGTGCGAGTCATGGGCTGGGCACTCGTTCCGTTTATCGTCTGTGTAGGCGGCGCGATCCTCGCGATTGGCGGTCGCGTTGCCCTGATCGGGAGCGACGTGGTTGCAGCACCGCACGAGATCCTGGCGGTGGTGACGATGCTGTCGCTGCTCTTCCTGGGGATCGGCTGGCACCTCGTTGTCCTCGCCCGTGCCTACGCGGGCGCCGCAGACACCACGACCCCGCGTGCGATCGGCGCGATGCTGCTGGGAACCATGGCCTTGCTGATTCCGATATTCGCCATCGCGTTCGCTGTTGGACGCTTTGCGAATGGCTGACGCCTCGCCACGCATCGAAACGGCGCGGCTGATCCTGCGGTTGCCGCAGCGCGAGGATTTCGAGGGATACGCCGAGCTTTTCGCGGATGCCGACGCAGTTCAGTTCATCGGCGGAACCTTGCCGCGTGCGGCTGCGTGGCGGCGATTCCTGCAGATGCCGGGCGCCTGGGCGGTGCAGGGCTTCGCGATGTTCTCGGTGATCGACAAGATCAGCGGTGATTGGCTGGGACAAGCCGGGCCGTGGCAACCGGAAGGCTGGAACGGCACCGAGGTCGGCTGGTCGTTTCGTCGCGTTGCGTGGGGCAAGGGCTATGCCACGGAAGCTGCGACTGCGGCCATCGACTGGGCGTTCGCGAACCTTGGCTGGGCCGAGGTGATCCACAATATTGCGCCGGGCAATACCGCTTCGATTGCGCTCGCGGAGCGCCTCGGCTCGCGCTATCGCGGTGCGGTTCGCATGCCCGCACCGTTCGACGCCGAGGAAGTGGGAATCTGGGCCCAGACGCGCGAGCAATGGTTGATGATGAACAATCAGAAGACTCCCCTCGAATGGCCACTGCGGCGACAATAGGCGCATGCGGCGCTGGCTGCAGCGGAGACGGTTGATGGTGGCTGTGGCGAAACCTATTGCGGCGCGGATGCGGGGCGTCAATCGCGCCGAGATTTGCGACGTCAATTTCTCCGAGTTCGTGCGCGAGTGGTCTGGCCATGCGGATGCCAGGCCTGCGCTGCACGAATCGATCCTGGACGGCAGTGCGCTTGACGCGCAGGGGTTCGCCGAGCTGCTGGAGTCGCAGCTCATCTCGCGCCATCTCGATTTGATGGCGCGCGTGTTGCGCGTGCAGAACAAGGTCTTCTACACGATTGGTTCGAGCGGGCACGAAGGCAACGCGATGGTCGCGCGCCTGACGCGCCATACCGACCCTGCGTTCCTGCATTACCGCAGCGGCGGCTTCATGGCAGAGCGCTTTCGCAAGCTGCCGGGTATGGATCCGGTGATGGACTCGGCGCTGTCGTTCGCGGCGAGCCGCGACGATCCGGCCTCTGGCGGTCGCCACAAGGTATGGGGTTCGAAACCGCTCTGGGTGTTGCCGCAGACCTCGACCATCGCCTCACATTTGCCCAAGGCGCTCGGCACCGCCATCGCCATCGAACAGGCGCGTCGTATCGGCCATGCGTCGCCGATCCCCGACGACAGCATTGCGATCTGCTCGTTCGGCGACGCCTCGAGCAATCACGCCACCGCGCAGACGGCCTTCAATACTGCAGCGTGGACGGCGTACCAGAAGCTGCCGGCGCCGGTGCTGTTCGTGTGCGAGGACAACGGCATCGGCATCTCCGTCAAGACGCCGATCGACTGGATCGCGCGCAACTTTCGTGAGCGTCGCGATCTCGACTATTTTTTCGCGGACGGGCTCGATCTAGCAGCCGGATACAGCCAGGTGCGGCGCGCGGTCGAACATTGCCGACGCACGCGCAGGCCGACGTTCCTGCATTTGCGTACCACACGGATCATGGGGCACGCGGGCACCGACTTCGAAATCGAATGGCGCTCGATCGAAGAGCTGTGCGTGGTCGAGGCCGGAGACCCGCTGCTGCGCAGTGCCGCCATCGCGCTCGAATCGGGACTGCTGTCGAAGGAGCAACTGCTCGCCTTGTACGAATCGGTACGCGTGCGCTGCTTTGCGGCTGCGGAAGAAGCCGACCGCCGTCCCAAGCTCACGCAGCTTGCGGAAGTGATTGCGCCGCTGGCGCCGTACTCGCCGCAACGTGTTGAAGCCGAAGCAAGGCGTTCCGACTTCGACGAGCGCCGAATGGCGGTGTTCGGCGGCGAGGCGAAGTTGCCGGAACGCCAGCCGCCCAGACACCTCGCGATCCAGATCAACAAC
>JBKJND010000104.1:0-4684 GCA_046596095.1 Ahniellaceae bacterium
CGCAGCAGCTTGATCGCCTCGATAAAGTTACCGCGCCGAGCGGCTTCAACCACTTCGTCCGGCAGTTGGTATTGCGAAGAAGACATTTCTGGCTCCATAGTCGGGCTTGAGCGGCGTAACTCGCCAGCAGTATGCCAAAGGCATCAGACCTTACTCCAGGCGCCTTCGTCTTTGCCCACACTTGACTGGCACCCACTCGCCTCGATCCGGCTCAAGCTATGGGAGACGCGAATGCGATCACGTCAGCGATGTCCTCGGTGCCCTGCATCGCCATGAGCAGGCGATCGACGCCGAGCGCGATACCCGCACACGCCGGCAGGCCATCGGTGAGGGCTGCGAGCAGACGCTCGTCGTGCGTCGGACAGTGCGCGCCGCGTGCGGCACGCAGGTTTCGGTCGCGCAGGAAGCGGGTGCGCTGCTCCGCGCCGTCGGTGAGTTCGTGATAACCGTTGGCGATTTCGAGCGGACCGAGATACATCTCGAAGCGTTCGGCCACGGGTACGTCACCAGAACCAGTCCGCACGCGCGCGAGCGCGCACTGGCTCGGCGGATAGTCGTAGACGAGCAGCAGGCGATTCGGCTCCAGTGACGGCTGGATGAGGTGCGTCATCAACAGGTCGAGCCAGTCGTCGCGCTCGAGACCGCGCGGGTCGATTTCGAACACGACCAGCGGTGCGCGCAACAGGTCCTCCTCCGCGAGGAACGGATCGATGCCGAGATGATCGAGGTAAAGCTGGCGGTAGCTGGTTTCGCGCACGACCGCGCGCTTGCGCACGCTGGCAAGTGCACGCTGCACGAGCTCGGTGGCTTCGTCCATCAGCCGGTGGTGGTCCCAGCCGACGCGATACCACTCAAGCATGCTGAATTCGACGTTGTGGCGGCGACCTGATTCGCCCGCGCGCATCACGCGACCGAGCTCGTAGCAATCGCCGACGCCAGACGCGAGTAGACGCTTGATCGCGAACTCGGGCGAGGTGCGCAGCCAGCGGCGCGCGCCGTCGGGCGCAATGGTCTCGATGCTTTCGATGTTCGGATCGCTGTTGCCGGCGGAAGAGAGCATCGGCGTTTCGACTTCGAGCACCTGGCGTTGCGCGAAGAAATCGCGGATGAGGCGATTGAGCGCGGCGCGGGCGCGCAGAGCCTTGACGCTGGCGGTTGGGCGCCAGGTGGCGGTCATGGGCTTTCGATCTGGGAGCGAGGCATACGGAACCATAGTCTGTCAGCCACCACGAATCAAAAGCGCCCCGAAGCGGCGGGATCCGTGCCTTCGTGAACCGCGACTCCCTCCCCTCCGGATGCAGGGTGCGAAGAGGAGCGCTTGCGGGCCAATGGCACGCGCGACGATGAGCGCCATCGCCCTGCGGGCGATGGCCGGAGGGTTGGGGAGGGATCGGTCGGGATCGCGCAATAGCGAACCCGTCCCCAGCCCTCTCCTGCGGATGCAGGAGAGGGGGTTTCGATTTCAGGCGTTTCGCTGGGTGGCGAGGAATGCGAGCAGGCGCGCTTCGTCCCAGACTTCGACTTTAAGTTCGACGGCTTTGGCCAGTTTGGAGCCGGCGGCTTCGCCGGCTACGACGAAGCTCGTTTTCTTCGAGACGCTGCCTGAGACGCGCGCGCCAAGGGCTTCGAGCCGGGCGCCGGCTTCTTCGCGCGTCATGGCGCTGAGCCCGCCCGTCAGTACTACCGTCTGGCCGGTGAGCGGCCCTTCGGCCGCCCGTTGCGGCGCCGATTCACTCCACGTCACTCCGGTCGCGCGCAATGCGGCGATCACGTCTCGATTGTGCGGCTCGGCGAAAAAATGTGCAACACGCGCTGCGACCACAGGACCGACGTCGGGCACCGTAGTCAACGCGGATTCGTCCGCGGCCATCAATGCGTCGAGGCTGCCGAAAAAGCGCGCGAGAGCCTTGGCGGTCGATTCGCCGACATCGCGGATGCCGAGCGCGAACAGCAGTCGCTCAAGCGTGGTGTTGCGGCTGTGGTGGATACCCGCAAGCAGGTTTTCCGCCCAGCGGGTTGCGACTTTGCCGGCCTTGACGGTCGCGGGTGTCTGTCCGTCGCGCTCAACGGCGGCACGCTTCATCGCAAGCAGATCGTCCAGCTTCAGCCGGTAGAGATCGGCGACAGTCTTGACGCGACCGGATTCGACCAGCTCATCGCAGAAACGATCACCGAGGCCTTCGATATCCATCGCGCGGCGCGATGCAAAATGCACGAGCGCCTCCCTGCGCTGTGCCGGGCAGAACAGGCCGCCGGTGCAGCGCGAAACGACTTCGCCAGCTCCGCGCTCAACCGCAGAGCCGCACACGGGGCACATCGTCGGCAACTGGAAAGGCGCGTTCAACGCGCGACCGTCGGCGCCCTGCGGTCGTCGATCCTCGATCACCCTCAGCACTTCCGGAATGACGTCGCCGGCCCGTCGGATGACCACCGTGTCGCCGATGCGCACGTCCAGTCGTTCAATCTGATCGGCGTTGTGCAGCGTTGCGTTGGTGACGACGACCCCGGCGACCGCAACCGGGTCGAGCCTCGCAACGGGCGTCAGCGCGCCGGTGCGACCCACTTGCAAGTCAATCCCAAGCACCGTAGTCGACACTTCCTGCGCCGGATACTTGTGTGCGATGGCCCAGCGCGGTGCGCGCGAAACGAAGCCCATTGCGCGCTGCAACTCCACGCGATCGAGCTTGTAGACCACACCGTCGATCTCATAGGGCAGCGCGTCCCGCTCCGCGCCAATGCGCGCGAAGTACGCCAGTACGCCTTCAAGTCCTTCGACTTTTTCGACTTCGGCACAGACGGGCAATCCGAAACCCCGGAGCCAGTCGAGCATGGAAGAGTGTGAAGGAGGCACATCACCGCCTTCCACTTCGCCGAGCGCATACGCGAAAAATGCCAAAGGCCTTTGCGCGGTGACCGAAGGATCGAGCTGACGCAGCGATCCCGCCGCGCCGTTGCGCGGATTGGCCAGCGTGCGCTCGCCGCGCGACCGCGCCGCCTCATTGAAGTGCTCGAACTCGGCCTTCGGCATGAACACCTCGCCGCGCACTTCGAGTACGTCCGGTGGCGTGCCCTTCAACTTGTTTGGCACGACTTCGATCGTGCGAATGTTGGCGGTGACGTCCTCGCCGGTGCTGCCGTCGCCGCGCGTGGCCGCGCGTACCAGTTTTCCGGATTCGTAACGCAGACTGATCGCCAGTCCATCGATCTTGGGTTCGGCAGAAAATACCGGCGATTCGACGCCCGTTTCCTTGACAATGCGCGCTACGAAATCCGCCACCTCTTCGTTCTCGAATGCATTACCGAGCGAGAGCATGGGGACGCGGTGGGTCATCTGCTCGAACGCGGACGAAGGCTTCGCGCCAATTGCCTGCGTCGGAGAATCCGCCCGCGCCAGTTCCGGGCGGGCAGCTTCCAGCGCCTCGAGCTCGCGCACCAGCGCGTCATAGTCCGCGTCGGTGACGGTGGGCGCATCGTCGCGGTGATAACGCCGCGCGTGTTCCGCCACCTGTTCGCGAAGCGTCGCGACGCGAGCGTCCGCTGACACCTTCGCGAGCGGTTTCGCGTTCACCACGAACGCTTGATAGTCTGCCGTTCGAGCGTGCGGTCGTAGCCACGCAACTCGTCGCGGATGTGCTGGATACGCTGACGCCCGAGCGCGTTGTGTTCCTCGTCGAGTACCTGCGCCCCGAGCAGTTCTGCCATGCGTTGCGCGGTTGGCAACATCGTGTCCCACGCGTCGAGCGCGCGCATGGGGCCCGGCAAGGTCATGAAAAAAGTGAGACCCGGCGTCGACAGTTCCGTAATGCGGGTGAGATCGAAGCTGCCGGGCTTGGTCATGTTGGCCACGCTGAAAACCGGCCCCGCTTCCGGTCGACCATCGACCAGACGGTGATAGACGTCCATGGCACCAAATTCGAGTCCGCACTTTTCGGTGGCGACCACGAGCTCGTACCCGCTTATTTCCTCGCCCGGTGCTGCCACGACGAACAAGGTGACCAATCGATCGTGGGGGGCATCTCCGCGCGCGCCGAACTGTGCTCGTGGCGAGCCGTCCTGGGGTTGCTGCGCCCTGTGAACCTCGGGTCGCATGGTCGCCGTGACCGGCGGCATCGAGTCCTGTCCGGTATTGCCGAAGGTCGGCTCCACGCGCTCGCGAGGCGCTGAAGCATGTTTCGATCCTGCCTTCGGGATCGCGACAGGCGTCTCTCCCAACGCGTCTCCCGCAATCTCCTGACTCAGCTTCTCGAGCTCCGCCGCAAGATCGGCGTCGAACGGCGCACTACTTGAACGACCGCGCGACTTCGCGCTTTCCATCGCCTCGATCGCGGCTGCCGAACGGGCGCTGGCTGCGACATCGGCACCGGACACATCGACACCGTCGATGGAAGGTTCGCGACGACCCGCGCGTCCACCACCACCTTGCGCAGTCGACCCCTGCAGACGTTCGCCTTGCACCCGCTTGCGCTGATGGCTCCAGGCGATCCACGCCAGCCACAACACGCCAAGGATGCCGATGATCACGCGCAGCAGGTTCTGGTCGCTCATGCCAAAGAAATCCTCACGCGGCACCGGCGAGTTTAGCGGCTTCGGCCAGATCCACCTGCACTATCCGCGACACGCCCGGCTCGCGCATGGTCACGCCGCAGAGCTGGCTGGTCGCTTCCATCGTCGCCTTGTTGTGCGT
>JBKJND010000251.1:0-3125 GCA_046596095.1 Ahniellaceae bacterium
ATGCTGGCGACGCCCGCGCTGATCTCTGCAACGACCGGCGAATGCAGCCACGCCGCAGCGCGCGCATTGCTGCGCACGTTGGCGTCGAGGAAGGCGATGCCAGAGGCGCGGATCAACGCCACGAGCTGCGGTTGCGCCGGGTCGTTCAAATTGAACGTGGCGTGGATCGCATTGGCCGAGTCGATGTAGAGCATGTACTTGTCGTGCGGCGCCATGATCTGGAATGGCCGCACGCGGTCGGCCGGTTGCTCGCCAGGCGTTACGTCTCCGGCGCCGGTCGCCGTGAAATCGGGACGTTCGAGTGCCTGCCACGAGTGTTCGCCCGGCGCTTCGAAGAAGCCGAAGCGTCCGGGACCTTGCGGTGAGAGCGCGAGGAAGGCGCGCGGCCGTTCATCACGAAAACTCGTGCGGTGGTAAGCGAATCCAACGGGTGCGATGGCCGGTGGCGGGCACAGGTCGACCAACGCGCCGCTCATCGTGCGTGCGGTATACGCGCCGAAGGAGTGGCCGGCAACCACCATGCGCGAGTTGTCGATCCGACCCGCGAGGATAGGAAAGTTCGCGACGATCTGCGGCAAGGCGTCGAGCACGGCGCGTGCATCGCGTGGCCTGTCCACCTGCAGGTAGTTGAAACAGTCGAGACCCTGCGCAGGCGTCAGGCCGAATTCGGAATAAAGCGCGACCACCTCGGCGTTGGAGCGCGGCACGTGGCTCATGTGGATGACGATATACCCAGCGCGCACCAGCGCCTGGCTCCACTGCGGAGAGCCCAGCCGGCCATCGATGTTCGGTCCTCCGCCATGCGACCAGAGCACCATCGGCAGCTGCGTGCCCGGCATGGCGAGCAACTCCGCCGGATAACGGATCAGGATCGGGATCTGGCGCTGACGCGCCGCATCGCTGACGACGTAACCGTCCCGCACCTCGATCGTGTACGGCGAGGAATTGACGTACAGCGAGTCGATAGCCTCGAACTCGTTGACAAACACATAGTCGGCCCTCGCGCCGGCAGCGATGGCGCCGATGGAGAGTATTGCCAGCACACAACGGAGAATTTGCATCGTGTTGATTCCGTGACAATCAGTGAGAGAACGCTTCGGATGGCGGATGGTTGACACCCGATAGAATCGATTGCGGCAACGCTTGCGGCGATAACGCACGCACCAGGACTCATCGACGAATCATCCGATCTAATACCGTTTGTCAACACTATCGACAAGCAGTACTATCTGTGGACAGGAGGGTTCATGATCGCGAGTTTTCTATGCCGCAACACGGAAGCGTTGTATCGCGGCGGATCGCCACGCGCGCTGCCTTCCACGATCCATACAACTGCGGCGCGCAAGCTCACGCAGCTCGCGACGGTCACGCGCCTTCAGGATCTGGCGCGACCGCCGGGCAATCGGCTCGAGTTATTGCGTGGCAAACGCTCCGGGCAGCACAGCATTCGAATCAACGATCAATGGCGCGTTTGCTTTCGCTGGGACGGCGGCAACGCGCACGATGTGGAAATAGTCGACTACCACTGATTTCAGCTGAATTCTGCAACCTATCCCGCTGGGACGTTTTTGTTTCTGGAGTACTCACATGCCGCATACAACGACCAAGCGTCTGCCGGTTCATCCCGGCGACATTCTGCTGCACGATTTCCTGGAGCCGATGGGGATCACGCAGTACCGAGTGTCGAAGGAGTGTGGATTGGCGCCCCGTCACGTTAACGAAATCGTCAAGCGCATCCGCGGCATTACAGCACCCACTGCGCTCGCATTCGGCAAGTTCTTTGGCGTCGATCCCCAGTGGTGGATGAACATGCAGAGCCACTACGAACTTGAGGTCGCACTGCGCTCTGCCGCCGTGGCAAAAAAGGTTTCCCGCATCAAGAGTCTTCCCCTCGCTGCATGAGTGCTTGGATCGCCGCGCATCCGGAGTGCGCTCCCCGCTATCAACGATTACGCCAAAGGATGGTCACGCGTGTTTGAACAAGCCTTCAGGAACATTGACGATGTGCTGCGCAAGGAGGCGGGCTGCACGACCGAGCTCGACTACACCGAGCAGACGTCGTGGCTGCTGTTCCTGAAATACCTCGACGGGCTGGAGCAGGATCTTGCCGACGAGGCGGCGCTCGCTGGCCGCACGTACGCGTACATCGTCGACCAGGCGTATCGATGGGAAAACTGGGCCGCGCCGAAGGACAAGCACGGCAAGCTCGACCACAACGTGGCTTTGACTGGCGACGACCTGCGCGACTTCGTCAACCTGCGGCTCATTCCGTACCTGCACGGTTTCAAGCAGCGCGCGACCGGGCCGAACACGCTTGAATACAAGATCGGCGAGGTGTTCGGCGAGATCAAGAACAAGATCCAGAGCGGTTACAACATGCGCGAGATCATCGAGCACATCGATGCGCTGCGCTTCCGCTCGCAAACCGAGAAGCACGAGCTCTCGCACCTGTACGAAGCCAAGATCCGGAACATGGGCAACGCCGGGCGCAACGGCGGCGAGTACTACACCCCGCGCCCGCTGATCCGTGCCATGATTCAGGTGATCCAGCCCCGTATCGGGGAGCGTGTCTACGACGGCGCGGCGGGGTCGGCGGGCTTCTTGTGTGAGACCTTCGACTTTCTCCGCAACCAGCCGGGCCTGAGTACGACGGATCTGGCGACCCTGAAAGAGAACACTCTCTTCGGCAAGGAGAAGAAGAGCCTGGCCTATGTGATTGGGATCATGAACCTGATCCTGCACGGGGTTGAAGCGCCCAATATCCTCCATACCAACACGCTGGGCGAGAACCTCAACGACATCCAGGAAAAAGACCGCTACGAGGTCATTCTTGCCATCCCGCCCTTTGGCGGCAAGGAGCGCCCGGAGGTTCAGCAGAACTTCCCAATCAAGACCGGCGAGACGGCGTTTTTGTTTCTCCAGCACTTTATCAAGAGCCTCAAGGCCGGGGGCCGCGCTGGGATTGTCATCAAGAATACGTTTCTGTCTAACACCGACAACGCCAGCGTGAGCATCCGCAAGCTGCTTTTAGAGGGCTGCACCCTGCACACCGTCTTAGACTGCCCCGGCGGGACGTTCCAGGGCGCGGGCGTGAAAACGGTCGTGCTGTTCTTCGAGAAGGGCGC
>JBKJND010000066.1:0-2822 GCA_046596095.1 Ahniellaceae bacterium
GGTGAACGGCAAGCCCGTTGCAGTCGGTGCCGGCGGCGTGTTCCGTACGTCGGTGCCGGTGGTTGCCGCCGGTTCTGTGGTGCAGATCGCTGTGCTTGACCGCGCCGGCAGGAAAGCCAACCAGAGCTTTACGTTGCTGCCCGCCCCGGCCGGTTCCATCGCTGCCGCGGCGACCACTCCAAACGCGGGCGGCATTCCCAAGGGCGTGTCGCTGGGGCGCTACCACGCACTGGTGATCGGCAACGATCAGTACTCGGCCTATCCGAAGCTCACGTCGGCCGTCAACGATTCGAAAAAGGTCGGCGCGGTGCTGCAGACGCGCTACGGATTCAAGACGCGCGTGCTCAACAACGCCAATCGTTTCGAAATTCTGTCCGCGCTTAACGACATGCGCGAGGCCCTGGGGCCGAACGACAATCTGCTGGTGTATTTCGCCGGCCACGGTGAGCTTGAAGCCGGCACGCAACAGGGTTACTGGATTCCCGTCGACGGCCAGGCCGATGCACCCAAGACCTGGATTTCCAATCGAGCCATCACCGACATCTTGAACACGATGCAGGCGCGGCACGTGATGGTGGTGGCGGATTCCTGCTACTCCGGCGCCATGACTCGCGCGTCGGTGCCGACGTTCTCGCAGGCAATCGCGCCCGCGCAGTGGGTGCAGTGGCTGAAGGCGGCGTCAGCTTCGCGCTCGCGCACCGCGCTGACCTCGGGCGGACTCGCGCCGGTGCCGGATTCCTCGAGCGGCGGCAATTCATTGTTCGCCAAGGCATTCGTCAATGCGCTCGAAGACAACAACAAGTTGCTTGAAGGACGCAAGCTGTTCCGCAACGTCACTGTGACGGTCGCGGCTGGTGCGTCCGAAGCCACGCTCGCGCAGCAACCCGAATACGCCCCGATTCGTTTTGCCGGGCACGAGGCCGGCGAGTTCTTCTTCATGCCATCCGGCCGTACTGCAGCCACCGGCATGCCGTAGCGATCTGGTAGTAAAGCAGGCGGGCAGTGCTCGCCCTGCGCGCTTTGCAGGGCGGGCACTGCCCGCCGCCCGGTCTCGGGTCGTCGTCAGAAGCAAATTGCGTCAATGGATGCGCTCCTCGGGTTGCTGGCGCGAGCGCGAAAACGTATGATCCGCGCCCCTTTGCCGCGATCGTTTGCGGCAAAGGCGTACGGAGAGGTGGCAGAGTGGTCGAATGCGCCGGATTCGAAATCCGGTTTACGGTTTCGCCGTAACGTGGGTTCGAATCCCACCCTCTCCGCCAGTGATTATCAAGTCCCACGGAAGAGCAGCGGAGCAAGCCTGTCCTGAGGTTGTCGCAGGGCTCCGCTCTACAAATGCCGACGGCGTGCGCGCTGTTGTAGGACCGAGTTTGCTCGGCTGACCCGCCGAGTCGTGTGCTAACCAGAATCGCAGCGGAGCAAGCTCCGCTCCACCAAAGCTTGGACTTCAATGAGCGAGATTTCAGCCCCGGTGTCGTTTGGCGAGTTGCTCGACAAGATCGCCATCCTTGAAATCAAGGCGGAGCGGATCAGCGATCCGGGCAAACTCTCGAACATTCAACAGGAACTCACCGCTCTGACCGCGACGTGGGCTGCGCACCCCGCATCCGTTCACGACATTGCCGCGTTGCGCGACGCACTCAAGTCAGTCAACGAACGGCTATGGGTGATCGAGGACGATATTCGCCTCAAGGAAAAAGTGCAGGCCTTCGACGCGGAGTTCATTGAGTTGGCGCGCAGCGTGTATTTCCAGAACGACGACCGTGCCCGCATCAAGCGCGAGATCAACCTCGCGCTAGGGTCTGACTACGTCGAAGAAAAATCCTACGAGGACTATGGTTCCGGGAAATCGGCGTAAATGGTGCAGCCGAGCAAGCTTGGCTCTCCAAAAGCAGGCGAAGGTCTGAATCTGTAGAGCCGGGCTTGCTCGGCTGAGCGCTGGTGCGGGTTGCGGCTTGCGGCTTGCGCGCTATCGATCGGCAGCACGGCGTTCGAACGCCGTGATCGCATCCGTCACGGTCACCAGATCCATCACGTTGTCGCGCTCGATCTTCGTGCCCCACGCGAGCGTTGCGGCGGGGCGATGGAGAAACTTTCTCGCTGCGTCGTCGTAACGGTCCACGCAGTATCGAAGATCGGAATAGGGTCCACTGCGCGCGGGGTTGCTGGCCGCGTGCAGACCCAGCACCCTGGTGCCCATCGCGTTGGCGATGTGCATGGGTCCGGCGTCCGGCGTCAGCAGCAGGTCGGCGCGCGCGAGCAGGGCGGGTAGTTGCGGCAGTGTGTCTTTGCCCACCAGATCGAGTGCCGGCATTTGCATTGCCGCGATGATCGAGTCGGTGGTGTCGCGCTCGAGTGCGCTGCGCCCGCCGCACAGCACAACACGCCACCCGCGCGCAGCGGCGTGATCGGCGACGGCGGCGTACCGATCCGCGCGCCAGTTGCGCCGCACATGACTCGAACAGGGCGAGATCATCAGCGTCGGCGTGCCGTCGTCAGGCCATTGCGCCCGCGCCCATGCGTGAGCTTCCGTATCGACGGGCAGATTCCAATTGATCGCATCTTGCCGCAGGCCCAGCGGTTCGCAAAAACTGCCAATGGCATCGAGCACATGGATGCCGGGCCGATCGGCGATCCGCTCGTTGACGAACAACCCGTGCAGGTCTTTCGAGCGGGCGCGGTCAAAACCGATGCGACGCGGCGCGGAAACCAGCGTGGAGAGCAGATTGGCGCGCGCCGCGACCTGCATGAGCAGCAGCACATCGAAGCGGCGTCCGCGCAGACGCCGGCGCAGTCCGAGCAGTCCTCGCAGGCCGCTGCGCTTG
>JBKJND010000052.1:0-2562 GCA_046596095.1 Ahniellaceae bacterium
TTAGAGCCCAGATGGGAGCTCTCAATCACTCAGTCGCAACTCTCCGCTTCTTCGGCGACGACCTCGTGCCTGAAGAGGTCAGTGCGTTGCTCGCCGCAACCCCGGCCGAGTCCTGCCGGAAGGGCCAAGAACTTGTAGGCCGCTCAACAGGCAACCTACGTATTGCCAAAACGGGCAGTTGGCGGCTCAGCGCGTCGCGACGTGAGCCTGAAGACCTTGAGGCTCAGATTTTCGAGATACTTGGTCAACTAACCCAAGACCTTATGGCCTGGAAGTCGCTGTCCCGCTACAAGCCAGAACTTTTCTGTGGCATCTTCATGGCCAGTAGCAATGATGGCTTGCCCATCTCCGCAAAAGCGTTGCTTGCCCTTGGGCAGCGCGGGATTGCGTTGGGATTAGACATTTATGATGTCGGCGACCAAGAGTCCGGCGTTGGGCTCTAACTAAGTGGTCAAGCGGACCTGCGGGGAGACATCACAATTGAACCGAACATTGTCGGCCGCAGGCCGCTTACCACGGCGTTAGGCCCCACATGGGAAGGTTCATTCGCACTGTTGTAATAGCCTATGCGGCGCTGGTTGGAGTCTGCGCCGCTTGGGCTTGGTACGTCGACGTTTTGCTGCTTCATTCGTCGCGCGAGCACCTGCTGCCCGACATACTCTTGGCGCTCGTTTCTCTTCCGGCCTCGCGGTCGCTTGGTCCGCTGTTTGATACCTGGCCGGGAGTCTTCTCGAGGCCACTCGCTCAGCTGGCTTGGCTAACGTTTTGCGGTTTCAGCCAGGCAGCCGCGCTTTGGCTAGTTTGTAAACAAGCGGCCAGGCGCGTGGCACGTGGCGCCTAACTATGTGTCCAAGCGGACTGCGCACAAGTTGCGGCTTCAATCTGGCTGGTTGCGCGAGCGCAGCCGCTTAACACGGCGTTAGACGCTTATCACGGCCACATGAGCAACTTGTCACCTTCCGAAGAAGTACGATCCTCCAAGTTGGTCGCGGACCGTCGCGACTTTTTCGTGGTTTACGTTGCTTCACTTGCCTCCATGCTCAGCCTCCTTTTCGGCGCGAGAGTTGTGCAATTCTCCACTGCACCTCTAGAGGATTTGTTTCTTCCTCTAGGCGTTGGCGCCCTTCTGTGCCTCGTGCCGACTAGCATCGCGGCCTTTGTCCCCAGCCACAGGCGGTCCATGCAGGTCATGTTTGGAGTGGCACTCTTGCCAGTCGTTGGCGCCATCGTCATCAACGCATGGCAGGTAGTAAAGGCCATTGCGCAGTGACCAACGTCACGTCTAACTATGTGTCCAAGCGGACTGCGCACACGTTGCGGCTTCAAACTGGCTGGTTGCGCGAGCGCAGCCGCTTAACACGGCGTTAGATTTTCTATGAAAGTTGTTCAGGACTTGATAGACGGTGCAATTTCGGATGTTGACGTGTTGCGCTCGCTGGATGCGCAAGGCGACGACTTTTCGAAGTTTCGCGAGGTCGACTTCCTAATCCTGGCTCCGTCGCAAGAGAAGGCCGAGATCATTTGCGGTTTCATCAACGACTACCGCTACGGGCACGCATCGACGCAGGTCTCGAATGGCTCGCATCAAGTGCGCGTGCTGGTGCAAATGCCCGTCACTCAGTCGGTTGTTTCTTGCGTTGCAGGGTTCATGACATGCGTAGCCCATCTCTATGGCGGCTCGTTGGATGGCTGGGGTTGTGTCGCTCAGCCGAAAATCTAACTATGTGGTCAAGCGGACCTGCGGGGAGATACCACGAATGAACCGAACACTGTCGGCCGCAGGCCGCTTACCACGGCGTTAGACCGCATGGCGAGAACTTGCGATTCTTCCTGGCACCGCAGCGCGCTTCTGCAGAGCGAGGTCGCGGTCTGCTACTACTGCTTTGAGCAGTACTCGCCATCGCAAATACAGATCTGGTGCGATGGTGAGGAATCCGACCAAACCGCCATCTGTCCGCACTGCAGCGTCGACGCCGTCGTCGGCTTCAACGGCAGTGTTGACCTTGAGTGGGTCAGACTTGCCAATGCACGGGGCTTCGGTACGTAACGTAGTATTGGTCGTCTTTTGCGTCTGGGTCTCGGTGCTGCGGTCTAACTATGTGTCCAAGCCGACTGCCGGGGAGATGCTTCAATCATTCCGACTACCGCTGGCCGGCAGCGGCTTAACACGGCGTTAGATGGTGGCTGTGGGTGAGTTCTGCATTGGCTCGCATCTTCGGCAACGCTGCGGCAGCGTGCGGGTTCGGCTCCGGCCAGAGCTGCTTCGGTTCTCGCGGCGCAGCGTCATCTGCATCAGCCGCTTCGGTTGCATCACGCGGCGAGAGATTTCAGGTGGAGCGCCAGAATGCTTGGGCTGCTACAGTTTCGCGCGAGCGCTGCTTCTCGGTTGGCGCGGTGGTGGCCACGTCGGCGCTTCGCGGGCAGCCCCATCTAACTATCTGGTCAAGCGGACCTGCCCTACGCGCCTACAATCCCTGAGACAGTGACGCTGTAAGTTATCCCTTATTTTAGGGCGGCTTTGATTGGAGATCGACATGCCAAAGCCGTTGCGGGTTAGCCCGC
>JBKJND010000088.1:0-3688 GCA_046596095.1 Ahniellaceae bacterium
ATGGCGGGCTATCCTGCCCGCCGCCCCTTCGGGCCGCCGACTGCGCCGGCGTTCGCTTCCGGCATCCTGCCTCCAGCGTCGAACCGAAGGCTCTCATCCTGTCTCCCAGCCAAACAAAAAGCCCCGCATTCGCGGGGCACTTTGTTTGGCTGGGAGACTAGGATTCGAACCTAGATAAACGGCGTCAGAGGCCGTTGTCCTACCGTTAGACGATCTCCCATTTCTGGTCTCACATCGCACATCCTGTGCGAGTGAGACGAAACAAGGCCGGAACAAGTCCGGCCTTGTTTCCGACATCGTGAGCGCATTGCGCTCGCGATGCGGGCGGTCCATCCATGGCCCGCGGACTTCTGACTCGTCCGCGTTTTTGAGAGCGGCAATCGCGCACGGCAGCCGTGCGCGATGCCTCGATGCGTTTAGCGCTTGGAGAACTGCGAAGCGCGACGTGCCTTGTGCAGGCCGACCTTCTTGCGCTCGACTTCGCGTGCATCGCGGGTCATGAAACCGGCTTTGCGCAGCGAGGGCTTGAGGTTCTCGTCGTACTCGATGAGTGCGCGCGAGATGCCGAGGCGGATCGCGCCGGCCTGGCCCGTGGTGCCGCCGCCTTCAACCGTCACGTTGACGTCGAAGCGCTCGGTCATCTGGGTGAGCACGAGCGGCTGACGCACGATCATGCGCGCGGTCTGTCGGCCGAAGAACTCGTCGAGCGAGCGGCCGTTGACCACGAACTTGCCGGTGCCCGAGCGCAGGAACACGCGCGCAGCGGAAGACTTGCGACGACCGGTGCCGTAATTTTGTTGCGTAGCTGCAGTTGCAGTTGCCATTTGCGTTGCTTCCTCAGGCCTTGATGTCCAGCGCCTGCGGCTGCTGGGCGGAGTGCGGATGTTCGGAACCTTTGTAAACCTTGAGCTTGCGGAACATCGCGCGACCCAACGTGTTCTTCGGCAGCATGCCCTTCACCGCGATCTCGATGACGCGCTCGGGATGATCCGCGAGCATGGTGCGCAGCGAGAAGGTCTTGAGGTTGCCGACGTAGCCGGTGAACCGGTGATACTTCTTGTCGGCGAGCTTGTTGCCGGTCACCGCGATCTGCTCGGCATTGATGACGACCATGTAGTCGCCAGTGTCGACGTGCGGGGTGTAGATCGGCTTGTGCTTGCCGCGCAAACGGCGCGCGAGTTCGGTAGCCAGTCGGCCCAGCGTCTTGCCGCTGGCGTCGACCAGGAACCAGTCGCGCTGCACGGTTTCGTTCTTGGCGCTGATTGTCGTGGTCATGAGTGTCTGCCCGCACAGGGCGGGTATAGTCGGGCGAAAGACCGGCGACTATAGCGGATGAATAGTTTGCGAGGCAACTTCCACGGGAGCACGGGTTGCGGTTTGCGGGGGCAACCTCATGCTTTTGCCGCTACCCCAACCGGAGCGCCACCCGCTAAGCTCCCCTTGCGCCCCGCCGTGGAGAGTTCGATGACGTCGCGCAGTGCGGTTGCCTTGATTCCCCTGCTGCTGCTCGCGTGCGCCGGCAGCGGAGCCAGCGGCGACTCCGTCGTTCTCAAGGGCCATCGCTTCGCGGTCGAGATCGTCGACAGCCCCGAAGAGCAGGCGCGCGGCCTCATGTTCCGCGAGGAAATGGACGCCGACGCCGGTATGTTGTTCGTGTACGCCGCGCCCGAGCCGCAGGCGTTCTGGATGAAGAACACACGCATTCCGCTCGACATCCTGTTTTTCGACGACAAGGCGCGTTATCTCGGCGGCCAGCTGAATGTGCCCACGTGCCGCGGCGATCCCTGCCCAAGTTATCCCGGCCCTGCCCCGGCACGGTATGTGCTGGAACTCAATGCAGGACGTGCCGAAGCATTGGGTTTGCAGCCAGGAGACACGCTCGACTTGCCGTCGACGCTGACAGAAGGAGCGCCGGAACCTTGATTGTTTGTGTGCGACGCGCTTGATCGTTGCGCTGCCACCCCCATCCAGCGACGGAATCCGGAGAAGACGATGGCCACACGCACCACCTCGCTGCAATGGTCGCAACTCGCACGCCTCGACGATGCGAGTCTGCCGCTCTGGGAAGCCGCGCTGCTGATCGCGCGCGACGAATATCCCGACCTCAATATCGAGAGCTATCGGCGCCGCATTGCGCGCATGGGTCGCCGCGCGATGGCTGCGGTGGCGAACATCGACGACGCCACCGAGTGCACGCGGGTGCTCAATGATTTCGTGTATGGCGAGCTTGGTCTCACCGGCAATCACGACGATTACCTTGATCCGCGCAACAGTTACTTGAACGATGTGCTCGATCGGCGCACCGGCAATCCCATCTCGCTGGCCGTCGTGCACATTGAACTTGCGCGCCGTGCGGGCATTCCGCTCGAAGGCGTGTCGTTCCCCGGACATTTTCTGGTGCGGCTCGCGACCGACGACGGCATCCTCGTCATCGATCCGTTCAATCGTGGCCGTCCGCTCGACGCCGATGAGCTCAAGCAACGCGCGCGGCCGCATATTGGCGACCAGGATCTCCCCGACAGCCAGCTGCTCGATCTGCTGGCGCCCGCCAGCAATCGCGCGATCCTGGCGCGCATGCTGCGCAATCTGAAAGGCCTCTACTCCGAACAGGAAGACTGGGCGCGCGCGCTGCGCTGCACCGACAGACTCATTGCGCTCGATGACACGCAGCCGCACGAGACGCGCGATCGCGGCCTCCTGTATCTGAAACTGGGACATCTGGCGGCGGCACGTCGCGATCTCGATACGTACCTGGCGACACGGCCGGAGTCGAGCGAGGACCGCGACGCCGCGCGTCTCGCATTGATCGAGGCAAGCGCGACGCGCGTGTCGGTGCACTGAGGGGCGACCCTAACCACGATTCCCGTCACCGTGTAGGTCAGGTCGGCTCTGCCGACCTGACACGCGATGGCGACTCGCGTCAGGTCGCGTTCGCAACCTGACCTACACAAGGGGCGGCTTCAATTCACCGGCAGCATGTCGAAGTCGGACTTGGTGACGCCGCAGTCGGGGCAGGTCCACGTTTCCGGGATATCCTCCCAGCGCGTGCCCGGCGCGATGCCTTCTTCCGGCAAGCCGGCCGCTTCGGCGTAAATGAAACCGCACACCACGCACATCCATGTGCGCCACGGTGTCTCGGGTGCGGCGTTTGGCGAAGCGCTCATGTTCGATCCGGCGAGGTTCCGGCGGTTATTCTCGCAGCCATGCCCACCCGTCGAAAAGCGCCATGACCGTCGCCGCGCCTGCCCGCTGGCAACGCGGCCTGTATTTCGTGACGCCGGAGCTGCCCGATACTGTGGCATTGGTGGCGTTGGTCGAACAGGCGCTCACGGGCGGCGCGGTGCTTTTGCAGTATCGAAGCAAGTCTGCGGATCGGGTACTGCGACACGTGCAAGCGCATGCGTTGCGTGAGATCGCATGTGTCCACTGTGTACCGCTCATCATCAATGATGACGTGGAGCTGGCGCGCGTCGTCGGAGCGGACGGCGTGCATCTGGGCCGGGACGATGCGGACATCACGGCGGCGCGATCGGTTCTCGGCCCCGAAGCCATCGTTGGCGCGTCCTGCTACGACTCGATCGAGCGCGCGCGAGTCGCAGCGACGGCGGGCGCAAGTTATATCGCATTCGGCGCGGTATTCGCGACCCCGATCAAACCGCAAGCACCACGCGCGCCGTTGCCGTTGCTT
>JBKJND010000145.1:0-5307 GCA_046596095.1 Ahniellaceae bacterium
ACGCTGATCGACCGCGTTCGACCCATTGGGGACATTCCGCTTCAAAATAGGTCGCCGATTTCCCGTGGTCTCAACGGTCCAGAACTGCGGGCCGGACGATGTCGAAGTAGATATCCAACGGCGACTTCTTGAGATCGTGCCTGTCGTAATCGCCTGCTGTCACCACCACCATCAGGTGGTTGGGTTCATCCAAGTAGACCTTCTGACCGCCGTTGCCGCTCAGTTCCAGGAGATCAACCTCGTCGTCGTTGACCAAGCTTGAGAAACGCCAGATCTGGTATCCGTAGCCTTGCCGATCTCCGACTGCCGCTGCCTCTGCTTCCTGTGGTATGTCGATGTGCTCGGACACCGCCTCCTGCACCAGCTCGGAAGACAAGATTTGCGTCCCGCGCCATCGGCCTCGGTTCGCGATGAGCAATCCGATCTTGGCCAAGTCGCGGGATCGGAGACGGAGTCCGGAATCCGCGTCCGGCTCGCCATCCTGACTCTTCGCCCACTCCGACGTCACTATCCCCAGTGGCGCAAGTAATTGCTCCCTGGTGAACTCCTCGATGTCCCTTCCGGCGGAACGTTGGACAATTTCCGCGAGCAGCTGTGTCAGGCCGCCGTTGTAGGCGAACTCCGCGCCCGGAGAAGCGACCAAGTTACGACTGAAAAGCAGAGCGACGGTTTCGGTTGGTAGAAACCGGCCGTCTCCCAGGGTTTCGAGACCAGCCGTCATCGTTAGCGCGTGTTTGATCGTGATTTGGGATTTTTGGCCGCCGGCGTACTCCCGGGCGAGCTCGGGGAAGTAGTCCAGGACAGGCTGATCGAGGCTCTTGATGCGGCCCCGCTCGTGAGCAATCAACACCGCCAGTGCAACCACACTCTTGCTGATACTGCGGACGTCGTGGAGCATGTCGCGGTTGTGGCGAACCAAGCCAATGTTGCCTTGGTGATTGTTCTCGTCCTGGCCTGGAAAGTAGCTTTCCGAAACCAGCTTTCCGCGGCGGAAAATCAATAGGCTATGGATATTCCCATAAGTGCCGTTCTCGATCTCGCGAACGCCGGCATTGATCCTGGCGGCATCCAACCTTGCAGAGTGGAACGAACTCATGGCGATACCGTCGTCGATTTCCTCAGCCTGAGCGTCGATTGGTCCCGCGGCCTGCACGTGAGACCCAACGAGCTCGGCTCGAGGCACAGGAGCCACAGCGCAGGAGCTCAGTGCACAAAGCACCGTGAGCACGGCAGAAACATCGGATCTCATAAGCGTTCCCTCACCCGCCGGATACAAAGCATGTTTCGCGAAGGCCGTTGAGTGGACAGCGCCTGTTCTTGCTCACGATAACCAATCTCGGGTAATCCCGCTTTCGACCCAGCGCAGACGCCGCAGCGCCGTCCGAGGTGATCTTCGCCAATAGTTTCGAGCCGTAGCGCCGAGGCTCAAACTTGCAACATCGATTCGCGCTGTATCCATGCTGGATGCCGACACTTCACGCAGTCGTCCGACGGGATGAATCGCCCCTTCTTTCGTAGGCAGTCGGTTCCTATGCGGAGCCGTTTGCGACCGGCTGCCTTTTGGCCGGTTTGCGCCTATCACTTGAAAGGTGTCGGTCAGCGGCTTCAGGGCCGATCACACGGGCTGCGTGATGGTTCTCATGCTCTTATCTTGCGGCGTTGCAGCCACTTTTCAGATGTTCACGAGACGCGGCTGCAATTTCTGCCTCATGACAGCGAGCGCGCGACCGCGATGGCTGACGCGGTTCTTCAACGAAGGTGCGATCTCCGCCGCCGCCGAACCAGATTCCAGATCCAGAAACACCGGGTCATAACCGAAGCCGCCATCGCCGCGCCGCTCGGTCAGAATGCGGCCTTCCCAGCTCCCCTCCGCGATCAACGGCTGCGGGTCTGTGGCGTGATGTAACAGCACCAGTACGCAATGAAAGCGCGCCGTTCTTTGTCCTTGTTCGACTCCGTCGAGTTCTCGCAGGAGTTTTTCAATGTTGCGCTCTGCGTCTCCGTGAACACCTCCGTAGCGCGCGCTGAGAAGGCCGGGCGATCCACCAAGCGCATCGACGCACAACCCGGAATCATCGCCGAGGGCGGGCAGGCCGCTGATCAAAGACGCGTGCCGGGCTTTGAGCACTGCGTTCTCCACAAACGTCTGTCCTGTTTCATCTACATCTTCGATGTCGAAGTCTGATTGAGCGCGTACTTCGACCTCGTCGTGTTGGAACATTGCCCTGAATTCAGCCAGTTTTCCGCTGTTGCCACTCGCGATCACCAGTTGCATGTTTCCGATCCCTGATGCGCAGTTGCGCATTTTCGCGAATTACTCGAACCCGTTGGCGAAAATCACGCTGTTCATCGCGCTCCAACGTTGCAGCAGTGCGGTTAGCGCCTGCGGTGTGTTGGTTGCGGGCGACTGCGCCGCCTGCCCGGAGCGGTTGATGCCGTGGCAGCCACCGCAGGTGCGGATTTCCCCAGGTTGCAGCGTCAACCAAAAGCGTTCACGCACCACGGGAGTCCCGTCTGGCGCGGTGGTCTGCCAGCTCAGCGCGCGCTGAGCTGGCACGAACAGCGCGGTCGACCCATCGGCGAAAATCGGCGAGCTGCCGGCGGGCCCCGCGACATTCGGCAGATTGTTGGCGACTGCAGCTGAGTCATTCAGGGCGCGAGCCAGCACACGCCGACCGGGAGTCGGCATCGCAGTACCGCCAATGCCGCGCACCTGATCGCCCTGGAACAGCTGGAAATGGGCGATGTCGTAAATCGTGCCACCGGAACCTACCGCTTGCACGCCGCCGGGCACGCGCAAGTTGTAGGGCTGCTGCCTGTCGGCGCGGTCGCGATCGGTGTTGTTGCGCACCACGATCAGCCCAAGGTTCTGTTCGCGCAGAAACTGGCGCAGAGCCGCTTCAGCAACCCCGGCGGCAGCAAATGCCTGTTGTTCCGGCATTGCGAGCGGCGGTTCAATCGTGCTCGGTGGTGCGGCGCGGGCGCGCACCTCGACCGGGCTCAATTCCCAAAGCTCACCCGAATAGCTCGCGAATATGTCGGGGCTCCACCAGGTCACGGACTCGTTGATGCCACCAGTAAGCGCCGCGCCTGCGGTCAGGAATCCACCGGCGCCGTTGGTCATGAGCTTGAGTCGGAACCGGTAGCTGGGGATCGGAGCGGCCGGCGTGCCGAGATTGACAACGCCCCCTTGCTCGGTCGTGTGCGCGACCACGATGCTGCCGTTGCTCAAAACCAGCGGGTTCCGGTAGTGCCCGGAATGGTCGGGCCCCGGGGCGGTGCCGGAGGTGCTGCGTGGCGTTCGATACTCGATCGTAATGTCGTCCGGATTGGCGCTGGGAGGCGACGACAGTCGTACCAGTTGACCGGCCGTGTGCGTATCGAACTCGGGTGCATCGATACCGAAAAAACTACCGGGCTGAGTCGGATCCTCGACCAGGTGAAAAAGATTCTCGATGGGATTCGGATTGGTGCGACCGGAGACCGCGGAGCGGAACTCCGTGAGATTGGAATCGGTCGTGAAGCTGCGATCGAAAAAAGCCAGCAGTTCGTGGCGGCCGAGATGATTGAGGAACTCGGCATCGGTGCCGTCCTGCGCGACCTGCCACGGAAAGAAGTTGTTGAAATTATGTCCGTTGACTGGCGCGCCGGGCGGCGCGACGCGCAGTTCCGGAAACACGTCAGTGGTGGTCGGCAGGATCGCTGCATTGGCGGCCTCGCTCGCCCAGTCGAAGGTCTGGAACATCGCCACTTCGGTCTGCTGGTCGCGTTGCAGATGATCCCATCGCGTAAACAGCAGCCGCCCAAAGCTGTCGACCAGTGGATCGAAATCGCCCGAGGGTGAGTGATCGAGCAGTTTCAGTACGCCATTGTCGGGATTGAGCCGCCACAGCCCGGTTACAGTTTCTTCCGACTCGTATTCGTCGTGCTGCGGATACAGGTGGCTGGCTCCATTGCGCGGCCGATCGGACGCGAACACCAGAGTGCCGTCGGACAGATACGCCGGCATTACATTGTTGAACTGCGCCGGTTGGTTCGGCACCAGCGTGATCGACGGTGTCTGCAACGCACCCAGTCCGGTGATCTCGTACAGTTGCCAACGATATGCAATCTGTTGGGACTGCTCCGGCGGCGAGCCCACGACCATGGAGAACACCGCCTTGGTACCGTTCCAATGGACATGCGGGTCGCGTACCGCAATCGCAGTCGCGCCCTGGAATCCGTTCACGCCAAAGCCCGCCTCGGCGGTCAAATTGCGCAGCGTGCCGTTCTCGTAGCGAATCCACAGATCGCCGCCGCGATATACCGACTCGACGGTTCCGAGGTGATTGGCGAACGTCGAACCAATCGTCGCGAAATCCACCGGCACGGGCACCTGCGTCACGAACAGGATCGGATGCGGGGTGGTCTGCGCGTGGGCGACACCGCCAAGGAAGAGTGCGACGAACCAAAGCAGCTTCGTGGGGCGCATCGGCGTTTCCCGTAACGATCGCGCGCCGATACTACTCCGAAATTCCAGGTGATCCGATTGCCTCCATTCGCCGGATTGCTCGGAAACGTCGTGCGACTTCGGCGCGCGGTTGCGCCGTTGGTGAACGGCACGAGCACCCACCCGCAGTTGCAGTTTCAACGCCGCGCGTACTCTCGCATTTCGATTCCGATGCAAGCGCGTAGCGAGGCAGTTTCGTTTTGCTTCACCAAGCTGGCGCTACGCTGGATTTGTCGCTTGTCAGAACTTGCGGAGATAACCCATGGCCACCGGTTGGGCGGGCGAAGGCGCCGTGCAGGACCAGATCGACGCGACCATCAAGGACGCGATCGAGCGTGCTCGCAGCCAGTTGCCGCAAGGCCCTGGCCTCACACGCTGCGAGGAATGCGACGCGGCGATTCCGCCCGCGCGTCGCAAAGCGTTGCCGGGCGTTCGCGTGTGCGTCTCCTGCCAGGAAGAGCACGACCGCGAGCAAGGTGTCGCGAGCGGCTACAACCGGCGTGGCAGCAAAGACAGCCAACTGCGCTGAAGCGCCGGCATCGCGGCTTTCGTGGCACGACACCGCCCCGACGAACTGCTTCTCACCGCCAACATATTCAACCACAGCGCGCGCGTCCGCTCTTTCGAGCTCTCGATGGCCGCCTGTGCGGAGATGGGGTCTGAACGCGCACAGTAAGCGCGGGTTGCGGCGCGGGGTGCGGGACGGCTAGAATGCGCGACGGCTGATGCGGGGTGGAGCAGTCTGGCAGCTCGTCGGGCTCATAACCCGAAGGTCGCAGGTTCAAATCCTGCCCCCGCTACCAACGATCTTGGGAGGC